>JBGVDY010000139.1:0-5354 GCA_045119585.1 Acutalibacteraceae bacterium
ATCCATAGATTTACTGACGGAAAACCGACTTGATATATTTTCAAGTCGGTTTTCTTGATTTTTAATACAATATAGAATATAATGGGTATATATTACTAAAAAGGAACCGCTATGAAAGAATTTACTATAACAAAAAATGATGCAAGCCTTAGACTTGATAAATTTATAACCAAGGTCTGCCCTACCCTTCCTTCATCGCTTATGTTTAAATATATTCGCACTAAGCGTATAAAGGTTAACGGCAAGCGTGCAGAAATTAGCACTCGCTTAGCCGTTGATGACGTAGTATCAGCTTATATCAACGATGAATTTTTCACTCCCGTTGCGCCTAAATATGATTTTTTATCGGCACCGACTAAGTTCGACATAGTTTATGAAGATGAAAACATTCTACTGGCCGATAAAAAGCAAGGGCTCCTAGTTCACCCGGATAAAAATGAATACGGCGATACCCTTATTGCACGTATTCAGCATTATTTGTACGATAAGGGCGAATATGACCCTCAGGATGAGAATAGTTTTCGCCCCGCGCTTGCAAACCGTATTGACCGTAACACGGGCGGTATTGTTATAGCCGCTAAAAATGCCGAAGCCTTGCGTATTTTGTGCGATAAAATTAAAACACGTGAAATTGATAAGCATTACCTTACTGTTGTACACGGTGTTCCGAATAAAAAAAGTGCCACTTTGGAAGGCTTTCTGGAAAAAAACGAAGAAAAGAATAAGGTATATTTATCAAATAAAAAGACCGACTTAAATAAAACAATTAAAACAAAATACACCCTTTTAGAAAGCAAGAACAACCTATCACTTTTGGAGGTCGAACTACTCACAGGCAGAACTCACCAAATACGCGCTCATTTAGCATCAATAGGACTTCCGCTTTTAGGCGACGGAAAATACGGTAAATTAAAGGAAGATAAAAAAAGAGGTTTCAACAAACAAGCGCTTTATTCATATAAGCTTACCTTTAATTTTAAAACAGATGCCGGTATTTTAAACTACCTTAATAATAAAACCTTTTTAGCAAATGACGTTTGGTTTGTAAAAGAATGCTTCTCTAAAGCTTATAAGGATATTATAAAAAAATAAAAAAGCCGAGTGCAATAAGCACTCGGCTAAATTATTGTTAATATTAGTTAACGATTGTCATTTCTGTATCCTTATCAAAGATGTGAATCTTCTGAGGTTCAATAGCAATCTTAATTGTGTCACCAGGACGAGCTGTGTTAGTAGGAGCAACACGAGCATTGATAGAGTGACCTTCGCAGTTCATGTAAAGGTAGGTTTCAGCACCCATAAGTTCGGTAACTTCAACATTTGCTTCAACAATACCATCCGGGAATGCAGCAAGAAGATCTTCTTCATTGTGAACGTCTTCAGGACGGATACCCATAATAACTTCCTTGCCAACGTATTCTTCAAGGCAATTGTCCTTATTCTTAGAAGCCGGAAGTTTAATTCTATACTTAACGCCTGCGCGTGTTTTGGTATCTTCAGAACCGAACTCTACAAAGAAATCTTCGCCTTCCTTAACGATAACAGAATCAACAAAGTTCATTTGAGGAGAACCGATAAAGCCTGCAACGAAGAGGTTGCAAGGATAGAGGTAAAGATTTTGAGGAGTATCAACCTGTTGAATAATACCACTCTTCATAACAACGATACGTGAAGCCATTGTCATAGCCTCAGTCTGGTCATGGGTAACGTAGATGAAGGTTGTACCTAAACGTTGATGTAACTTAGAAATTTCGGTACGCATTTGTGCACGAAGCTTAGCGTCCAAGTTGGAGAGCGGTTCGTCAAGTAAGAATACCTTAGGTTCACGAACGATAGCACGACCGAGAGCCACACGTTGACGCTGACCACCAGACAAAGCCTTAGGTTTACGCTCTAAAAGATGTTCAATATCAAGGATACGAGCAGCTTCTTCAACACGACGACGGATTTCTTCCTTCGGAGTCTTGCGGAGCTTAAGACCGAAAGCCATATTGTCAAATACAGACATATGAGGATAAAGAGCATAGTTTTGGAATACCATTGCGATGTCGCGATCCTTAGGAGCTACATCGTTGATAAGGCGATCGCCGATATAAATTTCACCTTCAGAAATTTCTTCAAGACCTGCAACCATACGGAGAGTTGTAGACTTACCACAACCTGAAGGACCTACGAAAACGATAAATTCCTTATCTTTAATTTCGAGGTTGAAGTCAATAACTGCGGTTACGCCGCCGGGGTATCTCTTGTAAACATTACGTAGTGATAGACTTGCCATTTGGGGCCTCCTATAATAAATAATTTTCTAACATTGATATTATATCAAATTGCCTCAAAAAATACTATGCAAAATTCCGCCAATGTTACTGTTCACAATTTGTCTAATTTGACATCATTTATTAACAAGACGTAAAAATATGCTTGATTTCATTGTCATTTAGCAGCCTGCACTCGCCTTCACCGAGTTCGGAAGGTAGTTTAAGCCCTCCGAGCGCAGTTCGCTTAAGCTCATTAACGCCAAGCCCCACCGTGCCAAACATACGCTTTATTTGATGGTACTTACCTTCACTAATTTTGATCTCTGCCCTATTTTCCGAAAGGGGATTCAGTAATGCTTTTTTACACAAAGTACCATCAGCCAATACAACACCATTTGCAAAAACTTCAACCATTTGGTCAGTTACTATTCCGTCCAAGGTTACTTCATAGGTTTTATAAATATTTTTATTTGGTGCTATTGCTTTGTGAGCAAAGTCACCGTCATCCGTAATAATTAAAAGTCCCGTTGTATCCTTATCAAGTCTGCCCACGGGGAAAAGCCCTACTCTGCGCCACTTTTCCGGCACTAAATCCACAACGGTTTTTCTGTTTTTATCATTAGATGCCGAAAGTACACCCTTTGGTTTATTCATGAGTATATAAATATACTCTTTATAATCCATAGCTTGTCCCAAAAAGGCGACGTCATCCGTAGTATCTATAATCAAGGAAAAATCCCTTACTGTATTGCCGTTCACAGTTGCCTTACCCTGCTTTATGCCCACTCTTGCATCCTTTCGCGAAACGTTAAACTGATTCGCAATAATTTTATCCAGTCTTGCTTTTGCCACTTTCTTCCACCACCAATGCTTTCATACTTCCTCCTAGGCTTGTTTCGGACACATCCCCACCTATGAGTCTTCCCTTATAAATCATTAAATTTACATTCTTTTCATTTTTACAGTTATAAGTATAAACTACTACCTCTTTGCCCTTATAATTGCGCAAATCAAAATCGGCAGATAATTGTAACTTATTATAGTTTTCATAAACCTTGCCAAATTCCTTTGGTATAGTAACCTTTTTCATTTTATATTCATCGCTTAAAACATCTATATCAAGGCTTTTAATATAAGCTACTCGCTCAGCATTAGTATTAAGAACTATTTGCTCCGCTTTTACCGATAAAACCTGAGTAATGATTAAAAAGCCTGAAATAATAGCGCAAAGAATTAAAAATAATCTTTTTTTAGTAACTGTAATATACATATAATAACCCCTTTGTATATTCTATTATACAAAGGGATTTTTTATTCTATAATACATACCGCATGTGATGAAATGCCCTCTAATGCACCTGTAAAACCAAGACCCTCTTCAGTAGTTGCCTTTACATTGACAAATGAAATGTCTATATTACAGTCATCCGCAATATTTTGGCGCATAGCATCAATATACTTTGCCATTTTAGGCTTTTGGGCGATTATTGTAGCATCAATATTGCCAATTTTAAAACCGCTTTCATTTAAAAGTGCTACGGTTTTTCTAAGCAGCAAACGGCTATCTATGCCTAAAAAAGCATTATCATTATCAGGAAAATGCTTACCTATATCACCTAAAGCGGCCGCACCCAAAAGCGCGTCACAAACAGCGTGCAAAAGCACGTCGGCATCAGAATGACCAAGTAGCCCCCTGTCACAAGGAATTTCCACACCGCCTATTATACATTTTCTATTTTCTGCAAATTTATGAACGTCGTATCCGTGACCTATTCTAATCATTATACTTCTCCAAAAAGCTTTCTGCCAAAATCAAGTCTTCAACTGTAGTAATTTTAATGTTTTTATAGTCGCCTTCTACTATACCTGCCGAATATCCCTTAGCCTCCATAATAGAAAGATCATCAGTAAAGCCGGAAACATCGGTACCATTTATAGCTTCAAGATATTCCTTAACCTTTACCCCTTGCGGAGTTTGAATAGACACCAAATTCTCCCTTGGAACAGTTCTTAAAACACTGCCATTTGGACCTATTTCTTTTATGGTGTCCTTAACCTTTACAGCACATCCGCATGCCGAAAATTTTGAAAGCCCATCTATTACAGATTTTATAATACCATCACTCACAAGCGGTCTTGCGCCGTCGTGAATAAGCACCTTTTCGGCATCTTCAGGCAGTCTTTCAAGTCCCTTTAGCACCGATTCCTGACGGCTAGCCCCACCACAGACAATATCGGTAAGCTTTGAAAGTTCATACTTTTCACAAACGAATTGTATCTTAAATAAATCTTCGGTTTTAACAACTAAAATTATGTTAGAAATCGCATCTGAACGCTCAAAAGCCAAAAGAGTTCTTATAATAACGGGTACACCGCCGATTTCGGCTAACTGCTTATTAACACCCTTCATTCTAAGCGAAGAACCCGCCGCCACAACTATTACAGGCACTTTTTCTTCGCTTTGGCAAACGGTATATTCGAGTTGTAGCTCTGTTTTAATCATTTTTAATTACCTTTTTAAAAATTTCACTAAATATTATAGCAACAATAACACCCAAGGACCAACCGCAAATAACGTCGCTAAAGTAATGAACATTAAAGTATATACGGGATATACCCATAATAATTGGAAAAACGCTTAAAACCGCAAAGGTTATAACCTTTTGAAGCTTTGTGCGGCAGTAAGGCACAATACAAAAAGCAAGCATTAAATAAATTGCCATATTGTTCATAGAATGTCCGCTTGGAAAACTAAAACTGCTAACCTCTAACAATTTTTCTAAAGGGCGTTCACGCGCAACAAGGTTTTTTATAATTTTATTAAGTAAAGATGATGTTATACCTACACAAGCCACAGGAATACCAACCCTTTTGCTTGTTATTGGCAGTAAAACCAATGCCGAAATTATAACAACGTCAAGTAATGTATCACCGAGTACGGTAAACGAGTAAAAGAACTCGCCAATTTCGCCGTTTGGATTTATAGCCTTGGGAAGCCACGCTTCAAAGTCGGCAATCGTGCCCGAAAGCCCTAAATAACAGGTTACTGAAAACACTAGTGCCATTACAGCAACAACAATAATTTTCTTCTTCATT
>JBGVDY010000140.1:0-1215 GCA_045119585.1 Acutalibacteraceae bacterium
ACACCAATTGCGCCAAGACCGATAACACCAAGCTTTTTACCCTTGATTTCGGGACCTGCAAAAGCAGACTTGCCTTTTTCAACAAGCTTGCCAACCTCGTCGCCGTTGCCCTTTAAGGTTTTAGCCCATTCAATACCTGAAATTACGCGGCGTGAAGAGATAAATAAACCTGCAATAACTAATTCCTTAACGGCGTTTGCGTTAGCACCGGGGGTGTTGAAAACAACGATACCCTGCTCGCTGCAACGGTCAATCGGGATATTGTTAGTGCCTGCACCTGCACGTGCAATAGCCTGTAAGCTTTGTGGAAATTCAACGTCGTGTAAAGCGGCAGAGCGAACAATCGCACCGTCGGCATTTTCAACTTCGTCGCCTACTGTGTACTTATCATCAAAGTTAGCAAGGCCCGATTTTGAAATTTTATTGTATGTTTTAATCTTATACATTAGATATTCTCCTCTTCAAACTTTTTCATAAACTCTACAAGCTTTTCTACGCCTTCGATTGGCATTGCATTGTAGATAGAAGCACGCATACCGCCAACAGAACGGTGACCCTTAAGGTTAACAAAGCCTGCTTTCTTACTTTCTGCAACAAATTTAGCATCTAATTCATCATTGCCTGTTACGAAAGGAACGTTCATAAGTGAACGGTCTTCAGGAACAACGGTACCCTTGAATAATTTGCTATTGTCAAGGAAATCATAAAGAACTTTTGCCTTCTTTTCGTTGAGTTCCTTCATCTTTTCAAGACCGCCCATTTTCTTAATCCATTTGAAGGTAAGACCTGCAATATAAATAGAGTAGCAAGGGGGAGTATTGAACATAGAACCGTTTTCAGCGTGGGTTACGTAGTTAAGCATGGTAGGAGTAATATCCATAGCGTTGCCTAATAAATCCTTGCGGATGATAACAATTGTAACACCTGCGGGAGCAACGTTCTTTTGAGCGCCTGCATAAAGCATACCAAACTTAGAAACGTCAATCGGCTCTGATAAAATGCAGCTTGAAATATCAGCGATTAGCGGAACGTCACCTGTGTCGGGTAAGGTGTTATACTTAGTACCGTAAATGGTGTTATTCATACAAATGTGAACAAAGTCAGCATCCTTATCAAAGTCAGCAGCGGTGGTTTTGGGGATATAGCTGAAGGTTTTATCCTTAGAAGATGCAACCTCGCGGGCAGCACCGTAGCGAGCAGCTTCCTTATAAGCCT
>JBGVDY010000141.1:0-2657 GCA_045119585.1 Acutalibacteraceae bacterium
ACAGCTTCGCTTGGAGTAAATGCACCGGGAATAGATACCAAACCTAGTTTTTTTGTTTCTTTGATTACTTCGGGACAAGTATCGGGAGAAATGATAAATTTACCGCCTGCATTTTTTGTAAGCTCAACCTGTTTTTCGGTAAGCACAGTACCCGCACCAATAAGCATTTTACCTTCAAAATGGTCTGCAAGCATTTTAATATTAGAAGCTATTTCTTCATCGGGTGTATTACCCGTAGCATCGTATGTACATTCTAAAAGTCGAATTCCGCCATTGTAAGCCGCCTCGGCAAATTGTAATAATTTTTCCCTGCCTATACCCCTTACAATAACAATAATCTTTTCTTTTAGTATCGTATCAATTGTGTTTTTCATTATATTCTCCTTATTATTAACTTAATACCTTTATTTTAATGCTAAATCATATATAAATCAATCTATTTTTCGTTTTTATATTTCGTTCTATACTGATTAGGCGTCATTTTAACGTATTGCTTAAACGCTAAATAAAATCCGTTATACGATTTATACCCTACTTCTAAGGCAATTTCGCTTACGTCCTTATCTGTATCGGTTAAAAGGTCCTTTGCTATAAGTATTCTTATTTTACATAAGTGCTGGCTAAAGCCTTCACCAAAGGCCTTTTTAATCATTCGATCGGTTTGCTTTTCGCTTAAATAAAGACGGTTTGCAAGGTCTTTTAAGTTTACGTCTTCCATATAATGTTCATTAAAATAATCTTCAATCATAAAAAAGCGCATATCACTTTCTGCTAATTGGGAAGAGTTATTATAAGCGCTTTTTTTATTTTCATTAAGCACTGAAAATATCTCTGCTAAGAGTAAAGTAAACCACGATTTTACACATTCTTCAGCCAACAAATTATCCGAATACAAATTTGCTATAATCTTTTTTGCGTATTCATCAATTTGAGCATTTTGCGGAAAAATAACAATACCGTTATTTCTGTTTCGGTTTTGTTCTATTAAGTTATAATAGTCGACCACGTTTTTCTTTTTATTCTTTTCAATAAAAAATAAAAAGTTCAAAACAATAGAGCCCTCAACCTGATTTCTAAGCATATGAAAAGTTTCAGGACAAATCAAAACCGAATCCTTTTCGTTAAGCTTAAAGGTGCCACTGTCGGTTTTAAGCAAAACAAGTCCCTTGCCGATTACGTGAAATTCAAACGCTGCATGATTATGCTTTGGCGAATAAGACAGGCTTTCGTTATACCAGTATCCCTGTAAAACCGCTTTAACAATAACGTTTCCCATTTCAATTCTAAGTATAGATCTCTTCATTTTTATCTCCCATAAAAACTAATAAAAACGACAAAATAACAAGCATTATGTTCAACTTAATTTGTTTACTTTTTTCTTGTTACTCATTATACTATACCTATAAGCAGTAATGCAAGCATTAAAATTAAAGGAGAAAATTATATGTCTAAAGCGCAAGAACTATATACACACGCAAAACACCGAATCCCCGGCGGTACTCAGCTTTTAAGCAAACGCCCTGAACAGTTTGCACCCGACCAATGGCCTTCATATTTTACAAAGGCAAAGGGCTGCGAATTATGGGACGTAGACGGTAACCACTATTACGATATGACCACAAACGGCATTGGCGCTTGTCTTCTCGGTTATGCTGACCCCGATGTTTCGAAAGCGGTTGTGGAAAGAATTGAAAATGGTTGTATGTCTACTCTAAACCCACCTGAAGAAGTTGAATTAGCAGATAAACTTTGCGAAATTCATCCTTGGGCTTCACAGGCGCGTTTTGCAAGAACAGGCGGCGAAATTTGTTCCATAGCAGTACGTATTGCGCGTGCAACCACAGGTAAAGATATGGTTGCTATTTGCGGTTATCACGGTTGGGGTGACTGGTATATTGCCGCAAATTTAGGTGACGGAGCTTCTTTAGACGGTCAGCTTCTTCCGGGTCTTGACCCCGCAGGTGTTCCCAAAGCGCTTCGCAACTCGGCGGTTACCTTCCACTATGAAAGTAAAGAAGAGTTTGATGCAATTCTCAACGCTTACGGTGACCGTTTAGCTTGCGTAATTATGGAGCCTGTACGCAACACCCTTCCGAAAGATGACTTTTTAGAATATGTTCGTGACGGAATCCACAAAGTAGGTGGCTTGCTTATTTTTGATGAAATCACAATCGGTTGGAGATATCGCTTTGGCGGTTCTCACCTTGCTTTAGGCGTTACTCCCGATATGGCGGTTTTTGCAAAAGCTATGGGTAACGGTCATCCTATCGCCGCAGTTATCGGCACAAAGGAAGCTATGCACGGCACAGAAGATTCTTTCATAAGCAGTACATATTGGACTGAAAGCGTTGGTCCCACAGCAGCGCTTGCCACCTTGAAAAAAATGGAAGAAACACGCGTCTGGGAGCATGCCGAAAAAATGGGTCTTGCACTTATTGATATATGGAATAAACTCGCTAAAAAACATGATATTCCCGCAGTTGCAGGCGGTATGCCCTGCTTAGCTCACTTAACCTATACAAAGTACCCGTTAGAGCTTAAAACCCTTTACACCGTTTTAATGCTTAAAGAAGGTTTCTTAGGCAATAACGCTTGCTACCTCACTTTAGCTCACACAGATGAAATTATGGCTAAGTATGAGGTTGCTATTGACAAGG
>JBGVDY010000142.1:0-4089 GCA_045119585.1 Acutalibacteraceae bacterium
GGTTACTATACCCACAACGGGCACATTGCTTTTTTCGGGCAATCCCATTTCCTTTTGCAAGCATTTTTTATTTTCTGCTTTACCGTCAAGATTTTCTACATTAAAGTTTTTGTAAATAAGCGGGTCGGTTTCGGGGTCATAAACCACGGTATCAATACCGTTTACAATACCTGTTAGCTTATAGGTAAATTCTTTAAGAATATAATCAAGACCATGGCTGTAAAACTCGTTCAAAATTTCCTTAGCATAAGTAGGCGAAACGGTTGTAACCTTATCGGCACACTGAATACCGCCCTTCATTAAGTTTATGCAACCGTCGTATTCAATTATGCTCTCTTCGCCTTCTGGAAGACCTAAAACATCGGTATATAACTCTTTACCGTATTTACCCTGATACTGAATATTATGAATGGTATAAACTGTTTTAATATCCTTATAAAGTTCTTCTTGCTTATAAAATGCATTAAGATACACAGGTATTAAAGCTGTTTGCCAGTCGTTACAGTGAATAACGTCGGGCTTAAAGCCAATATGGGGTATCACTTCAAGTACCGCACGCGAGAAAAACGCATAACGCTCAGCATCATCATAATAACCATATAGGCCGTCACGGTTAAAGTAATATTGATTGTCAATAAAATAATAAATTACCCCGTCCAAATGCGCTTCGAAAACACCGCAATACTGTTTTCTCCAAGCAACCGGAACCACAATATTGCAAACAAAGGTCATAGTTTTGCGCAATTCTTCAGAAATTGTACCGTAAAGCGGTAAAATTATACGGCAACCTACCATTCTTTTGCGAAGTGCTTTTGGTAAAGCCCCCGCAACATCTGCAAGTCCGCCTGACATAGCATAGGGATAGGCTTCACTTGCTGCAAATAAAACTTTCATACTTTTCTCCTATTAATTAGATACCTATTTAAATGGTTATAAAATTTGTTTTTTATCAATAAAGCAAAGCTTTTCCTTGGTGCCTTTAAAGATTACACCATCTGCTATTTCTACGTTCTTATCAGCAATAACGTTGGAAACCTGTGCTTCATCGCCTATTTTTGTTTCTTGCATTAAAATACAGTTTTCTACAACTGCGCCTTTACCAATTTTAACACCGCGGAATAAAATTGAATTTTTAACAGTACCTTCAATTACGCAGTCGTCGCCAATAAGGCAATTAGAAACCTTAGCGTCAATACCGTGGCGTGTAGGCATACCATCGCGTACCTTGGTGAAAATTGGGCGAGTTTTATCAAAAAGCTGTGAACGAATGTCCTTACAAAGTAAGTCCATACTTGCTTCATAATATGTGTCGGCATTATCCATAATAGCAGTATATCCGCTATGCTCATAACCGTAAATCTTAAGTTCGCTGATTTTTTGAGCTATAACTTCACGGGCAAAGCTTGTAAGACCTTCGTCTTCTGCTTCACTTATAAGCTTTAAGAGTAAATCCTTGTTAATAATGCTTATACCTATACCAAAGGATGCCTTATTCTCGGCTTTGCCAAACGAAATAGCGTTTACTCTACCGTCATCGTTAAAATCTAAAAGCATTTTTTCTTCTGATTTTAAAGGTAGCACACCGTTATGGAAAATTACCGTAAGGTCGGCTTCTTTTTTCTTGTGTGCTTTAAGTGCTGCAGATAAATCAATATTGGCAATAATATGTGAATCATAAAGCACAATATATTCTGCACCGCATTTTCTTATATAGTCGTAAGCACCCATAAGAGCCGAAACTGTATCAGCAAAGCGCTTAACACCACGCTTATAGTAAGGCGGAATAAAATAAACACCGCCGTTTTTACGGTCTAAATCCCACGCGATACCATTACCTACATGGTCCATAAGTGAACGATAGTTTTCGGTTGTGATAATACCAACAGACGTAACGCCTGTATTAACCAAATTAGAAAGTGCAAAGTCTACTGCGCGGTATCTTGCACCAAAGGGCACCGATGCCAAAGAACGGTTAGCGGTAAGCTCTTTAAGTTTATCGTCAGAGTTTGCAAAAATCAAACCCGCTACTGCTGATGTTCTCATATTGTGTCACCCTCCTTAACGTTTTCGGTAATCATTTTGTTAGCGGTTATTGTAGCATTTTTACCCACTGTAAGATTATCTCCTACAACAGCAATACCCCAATTTTCATCGCCTGTAGCGTTAGGCTCGTTACCAACTGTTGCGCCTTCTTCTACAACCGCATTTTCAGCAACTATTGCATACCTAACCGTAGCCCCGCTTTTTATAACTGCACCCGGCATTATAAGCGAATATTCAACAGTTGCGCCTTCTTCTATTGTTACGTTTTTAAATAAAATCGAATAATCCACCTTACCGAAAATTTCGCAACCATCGGTTATAAGTGAGTTTTCAACAACCGCATTTTCTGAAATATATTGTGGTTGTATACCTGTATTTTTAGAATAAATCTTCCAGTTTTTATCGGCTAAATTAAGATTAATTTTAGGATTTAAAAGGTCTAAGTTAGCCTCCCAAAGAGATTCAACAGTTCCTACATCCTTCCAATAATCGTTAAAGCGATAAACACGTAAAAGCTGATTATCCCCTAACATCATAGGAATAATGTTTTTACCAAAATCGTTAGAAGACTCAGGATTCTTTTCATCTTCGGTAAGATAGTATCTTAGTTTTTCCCACTTAAAGATATAAATACCCATTGAAGCCAGAGTACTCTTAGGTTGTTTCGGCTTTTCTTCAAATTCGTAAATAGTGCCGTCCGGATGAGCATTCATAATACCAAAGCGAGTAGCTTCTTCTAGTGAAACATCCAAAACAGCGATTGTACAGTCAGCACCGCTTTCAACGTGCTGTGCCAACATATCCGAATAGTCCATCTTATAAATATGGTCACCCGAAAGAATAAGCACGTACTCAGGATTGTAGCGCTCTAAAAACTCAAGATTTTGATAAATAGCGTTTGCGGTACCCTTGTACCAGTTACCACCTTCCTGACTGTGATAAGGGGGCAAAATATGTACCCCGCCGTCTGTACGGTTTAAATCCCACGGCTTACCCGAAGCCACATAGTCATTAAGCTCTAACGGTTTGTACTGAGTAAGAATACCAACAGTATCAATACCCGAATTTGCGCAGTTGGAAAGCGGAAAGTCTATAATACGGTACTTACCGCCATAAGGAACAGCCGGTTTAGCAATTTTACTTGTAAGTACACTTAAACGGCTACCCTGTCCGCCCGCCAAAAGCATTGCTACACATTTTTTGCTTTTCAAAAATATCACTCCCGAAAATTCAATATAACTTTCCTATAATATTATATCAACTAAAAATGTTATTTTCAAGTGAATTTTGTCAAAAATAAAAGACTCGCAGATAATGTTTTTTCAAAATTTTGGTAATTGTGCACAAAAAATTAGTGCTTTTAGACATAAACAAGCGGTCACATAATAGCGACCGCTTATTTTTAAAGTTAGTTATGATATAACTTTTTGGTTTGATACTTTGGTTCAAAAGTAATATTTACACCCAGCTTTTTGAAAACATTTTCATCCACACGGGAAAGTATTACAGTAGAATGAGCCTCTAAATCCTTTAATTCGTGAGCCTTATCAAGCGCCTTTTTTGCAACATCGCTTGTAACCGCACAAATTGAAAGCGCTTCTAAAACCTCGTCAATATGAAGTCTTGGGTTGTGGTTGCCTAAAATCTCGGTCTTAAGCTTTTGAATAGGCTCAATAATAGTGGGTGAAATCAAATTGATTTCATCAGGTATATCTGCAAGCGCCTTTAAGCAGTTTAGTATAAGCGCCGAGGACGCACCTAAAAGACTTGAAGTCTTACCGGTTATTATCCTGCCGTCAGGCAATTGCAACGCAGCAGCAGGCCCGTCAGTTTCCGCCGCTTTTTCAAGTGCGGCAGCTACTACAGGACGGTCTTTAACGCCAATCTTAAGTTGATTCATTAAAAACTCAATCTTCTGAACGTCGGATTGCTCACCCATACCCTGTCTCGCACGTACCAAAGCGCTATAGTAACGGCGGATAATTTCTTGCTTAGCAGCATCACAAACCGCGTCATTATCGTATATAGCAAAGCCGGCCATATTTA
>JBGVDY010000143.1:0-1331 GCA_045119585.1 Acutalibacteraceae bacterium
ATGCTGATACTGCGACCTTTAAAAAAGATATTAATATTACAATTGACAACACAAGTTATTGGTCTGGAAAAACAGTTAACCCAATTTCTTTGGGTGGTAACAAAACAACAACGTTTTATGGTAATGTTAATTTTAACATTAAGCAAGCTAAAGGTCTTGACATAAGCGAGGGTAGCAAAGCAACTTATTCTGCTAATACTTCAATTCAGTTTATAAACTCTGCAAATGTTAATCTTGCTACAACAAAAACCAATCTTGCAGTAGCCACTGATTTTGTAAACGAAGCAGGAAATAAGGTTCCCGTTTACATTATCAATAATAACAGCGGTAATGCTGATGCTATTTCGTTTACCGAAACAGCAGGTAAGTATAAGTTTAATTTAGATTCTAATATTTATAATGTATCTATTGTAAAAACTGATGATGCAACCGTGAATGGTGAACTTGTGGATGGATTTATTATAGTACCTGAAGCAGGTGAGTATACCTTTACTATTACTAGAAACTCGAATTATTCTGTTACATATTTTGTAAGTCCTAACGGAAATGATGCTAATAGCGGTAATACAGAAGATGAGGCACTTGCAACCATTTATGGTGTTATTTCAGCTGCAAATAAAGCGGGTTATGGTGCTACCGATACAGTTTATGCTAAGTTAATAAAAACTACCGTTACTGATGGTGAAACAACTACTGAATTAAAGCATGAATGGTATACCACAGGTGTTACTACATTACCGGAGTACGATTTTAAGCTTGATATATCTTCTAAAGATGATAGAGCTGCTATCAATATGTATTATGGTGATGGTGTTCATTTAACCGGTAACACCGATTTTGACAACGTTATTCTTGCTTTCAAGACTGGAGAATGGCCTGTTTTTAGCTTTGGTTCACATGATGTTTCTATAGGTTCTAAAGTAGATTATGAAAATGCTGTTTTTAATAATTTTATAGTCACTTCTTCGTCCAACCAACCGGAAAATATAAACTTATATTTTGGAACATTCTTACCGCATGATTTACGTTTAGGCGGTATGTACGTTAGTCCAACTTTTAAGAATATTAATATAACACTTAATAGTAATGCACCATTTGGTTTTGCTTTAGGTTGTCAAGACGTTCGTACAATAACCTTTGATGGAAATTTAAACTTTAACATTAAAGAAGCAACTGATTTAAATATTAGCACGGTTACTTATAAAGATGCTAATGGAGCGGCTCTTGAAGTTCCGCTTACATTTACGTCTAATTTTGCTGCACAGTTTATTAACTCTACAGGCAGTGCAGAGTTTACAAATAAAGCGGTAGAATATTTCAGTGATAAAAAG
>JBGVDY010000144.1:0-1943 GCA_045119585.1 Acutalibacteraceae bacterium
ACACCAATGTTATGAACCCAAACGACGCCTTTTTCATCAGCGATAACAGGTAAGCTATTACGAATATTTAAAGGTATCTTACATTCGCAATAAAGTTTTTTAAGGGTTTTTGTGCATCCGCGATTTTTAAGTCTGATGCTATCGCCCTCTAATCTTGTACGAACTGTTAGCTTGCCTTCTATCTTATCACAATCAAGCATATCATTTGAGAACAAATTATTAACAAATTTTATTTCTTTTATTACAACCGAAAATTTTTGTGATTCGGTATTCTCATTATCATAAAAAGTTAACATACCATTTTTAACTTCAGCAAACACAGAAGATGGTAAATTCACCTTACCGCCATCTAGACAAATTGAATAAATACTGTTTATATGATGATTTTCAAGAGTAATTTCAGGATAACAAACAGAAAAATAAAATTTAATAATCCTTTTTGCAATTGCGATATGTAGATCGCATATACCGGATACTAAAACACCATTATCAGTTAATAAACCAAACAATAATTCTTTAGCGCAAGTTTCCAAATAATCATTATCTTCATTAACTAATTGTGCGGTACGAACAGTAGAAAGCTCGACACTATTATTAATTTCTTTTAGAACAGGTATTACATTATGTCTAATTTTATTACGAGAATAATCATCAGATAAGTTTGTAGAATCTGTAACATAAGCTAAAAGATTGTTTTTACAATAGTTTTCTATATCTTCTCTGGTACAACAAATTATCGGTCGAATAATGTTATCTCTTTTAGGTGGTATTCCGCAAAGTCCTTTAAGTGCAGTGCCACGCGATAAATTAAAAATCAAGGTTTCAAGATTATCACTTGCGGTATGCGCAGTAGCGATTTTGCAGCTTGCAACTCGATTAAGAAAGTCATACCTTAACTCTCTCGCTGCAAGTTCTAAACTCAAATGATTATCATTTGCATATTTAGGAACGTCTAGTTTTTCGTGAAAAATCTCTACGCCTAAACTTTTGCAAAAATTAATTGCAAATTGCTCATCACGGTCAGCTTCAGCACCTCTTATAGAGTGATTCAAGTGGGCAGCATTAACAGTAATGCCTAATTCATCTTTTAATAAAACCAACGCATGTAAAAGAGCCACCGAATCAGCGCCGCCAGAAAGCGCAACAGTAACCGTATCACCTTTTTTAAAGAACGCAAATAACTCGTTAGCCTTTAATATTGAATCTAACATTATCTAAACCCATCCACAGAAGTAAATCTTGTAAACTGACCATCCCAATGCATATCTATAGTACCAATTTCACCGTGACGGTTTTTAGCCACAATACATTCTGCCTTATTTGGATCACTTCTATCCTCATCATCGTTTTTCTCACTATCATAGTAAGTATCGCGATAAAGGAATAAAACTATATCAGCATCTTGTTCTATAGAACCCGATTCACGCAGGTCGGAAAGCGCAGGACGGTGTGATTTACCCTTAGTTTCAGTACCACGCGAAAGCTGAGCACAGCAAATAACAGGAATACATAAATCCTTAGCCATAATTTTAAGGTTACGCGTAATTTCGGAAACTTCTTGAACACGGTTTTCTTTTTGTTTTGCAGATTTCATAAGACCTAAGTAGTCGATAACAACAAGATCAACCTTTTTCATTCTTCGAAGTTTTGCTTTCATTTGAGGAACAGTTATATCGGAAGTTTCATCAAAATATAAATTTGATTTTGAAAGATGTTCACCTGCTTGAGCGAGTCTTGTCCACTCATCTGCGGTAAGGTCACCGGTTCTTAACTTTTCACTTTTAATACCGGCTTCACTTGAAAGCATACGCTGTGCTAATTGGTCACGTGTCATTTCAAGCGAGAAAAAGCATACTGTTTTATTTTGTTGTATAGCAACATTTCTTGCAATATTAAGTGCAAATGAAGTTTTACCCATACCGGGACGCGCACCTAAAATAATA
>JBGVDY010000145.1:0-1258 GCA_045119585.1 Acutalibacteraceae bacterium
AGGTTGCTTCAGCAACTTCTGTACTGGCGAAAATTGTACTAAGACCCAACATTTGACAAAGCTTTGATTTCAAATTCAAAACATCGCCGTCGGTTGTTTCAAGATAAACGTCACCTTTACATTCGTCGATGGTTTTGATAAGATCGTCAAAATCAACGTTGTGAAGTTTAATAACTCTTCTATCCATTCTAAACACCTCCGTTAATTCTATTACTAAAGTATAAACTATATATTAAAATATGTCAAGTATTGACTTTTTGCATTTTTTTCTATATTATATTATTTGTAGAAATTTGACTTTTAATCGAATGTAAAGGAGATTTTATTTTGGAAAACGCAAATAAAAGTATGGAGACTATTGTAACACTTGCGAAAGGTCGCGGTTTTGTATATGCCGGTAGTGAAATTTACGGCGGTCTTGCAAATAGCTGGGACTATGGCCCTTTAGGTGTTGAACTTAAAAACAATATCAAAAAAGCTTGGTGGAAAAAATTTGTTCAAGAATGTCCTTACAACGTAGGTCTTGACAGTGCTATTATTATGAACCCCGAAACTTGGGTAGCATCGGGTCACTTGGGCGGATTCTCCGATCCACTTATGGACTGTAAAAACTGTAAAACACGTCATAGAGCTGATAAGCTTATTGAAGACTATGTAGCAGAGAACGGTTTATCTGATAATCCTGCCGCTATGAGTGACAGCGAAATGGCAGAATATATCAAGGAACACGGTATTGCTTGTCCTGACTGTGGTTCACACGATTTTACCGATATTCGCAAATTTAATCTTATGTTTAAAACCTTCCAAGGTGTTACCGAAGATAGTACGTCTACTTTATATCTTCGCCCTGAAACTGCACAAGGTATTTTTGTAAACTTTAAAAATATTGCGCGCACAAGCCGTAAGAAAATTCCTTTCGGCGTAGCACAAATTGGTAAATCCTTCCGTAATGAAATTACACCAGGTAACTTTATTTTCCGTACCCGCGAGTTTGAACAAATGGAGCTTGAGTTCTTCTGTAAACCGGGCACCGACCTTGAATGGTTCGATTTCTGGCGTAGCTACTGCCGTGATTGGTTACTTAACCTTGGTATGGATAAAGACAGCCTTCGCCTTCGCGACCACGATAAAGACGAGCTTTGCTTCTATTCTAAAGCTACTACCGACTTTGAGTTCTTATTCCCATTCGGTTGGGGTGAATTATGGGGTGTTGCAGACCGTACAGATTATGACTTAACACAGCACGCTAATCATTCGG
>JBGVDY010000146.1:0-3461 GCA_045119585.1 Acutalibacteraceae bacterium
CTTTGTATGGTGGTAACTTTACTCTTGATTCTTTTATTGGAATAATTCCAATGGCTATTTTGTTGACTTTATTTGAGGTGTTGCTTTCTCCGTTATTTGTTTTATTTTTAAAAAGTCATTTAAAGAGTCTAAAGAAAAAAGGCAAAATGGGATATTCTCCTTCATCCGTCATTGAATTTTATGAGGATGTTTTTATTGAAACAACGTCCGATAATAAGACTGAACAAAAATATTCGGCTATTGAAAGGATAAGTGTTGTTGACAATAAAGTGGTTTATATTCATGTGAACAATATTATGTCGTACATATTACCTTTTTCTTGTTTTGAGTCAAAAGAACAGTATAATGATTTTTTTGAATTTATAAAGACTAAATGTTTTAATATCGATATTTATTAAGATAATCCTCAGTTTTCAGGTATATTTCATTCGTGTCACTAAGTTTAAACTACCCAAAAATCCCGTTCACGCAAGTGGGCGGGATTTTTACTTATTACTTCTTACTTCTTCACTCTTACTTCAAATAATGTTTTGAACGGGATTTTTGGAAGGTAATAGGTAAGAAGTAATAGGTAATAAGTATTGTGGCTTCGCTGTTTTTATGCTATACTAAACCCAAGGCGGTGTAGTTTATGGATAATGCATGTTCTTCGGAATTTCAAAAAGGTACTGTTGTAATCTCGATTGATGATGGTAATGCGGATGATTTTAGAATATATGAAAACGTATTATTAAAATATAATTTAGGCGCAACTTTTAATGTTGTATCCGGTTGGATTGATGGCAGCAGCAGTCTTACTAAAGAACAACTTCGCACAATATATAATAATCCTTTAATGGAAATTGCAGCTCACGGATACTCCCATAAAAACGATGATGAAGATATTAAAAAGGGAATAGCAATGCTTTATGATTGGCTTGATATCAAAGAAAAAACAATCGGCTTTGCTTCTCCCGGTAGTGCAATGAAGAATGATTTTATTGAAGAAAACGAAGAGCACCTAAAAGATTTAGGACTGCTTTATGTTCGTACTTCAAGGAATTTAAACCCAAGTAAGCGCCATTTAGAAATTCAAAATGAACTAAAAAACCAAGGCGCATCCGATTATATTATTGAGAATATACCTCAATTAATTTTTTCTTTTGATGGTTTGGCGGTTAATTCGGCGGTTGTTTTACATCACACTAATTTAGAAGATTTATATAAGCTTGTTGATATAGCAATAAAGGAAAAGGCTTGTATTGTATTTATGTTTCATAGAACGAAGAAACAAGACGAATTAAATTACGATAGTCTTTGGAGCTATGATTACGATAAATTCCAGAAATTTGCCGAATATTTAAATAATAAGAGAGATAACGGTGAGATTGATGTTCTCACAAACAAACAGGCTTTTCTTTCGACTTTTTAGGGAATAAGTATGAAAAGTATTTCAGGTAAATATATTTCTATTTTAGGCGCAAGCACTTCCACCTTTGATGGCTTTAGCAATAGTGTGCAATACAATTCTACAATTGAACATAACAAAGCCTATTATCCAAAGGTTGATTATTTAAACTGTGTTTGTGATACTTGGTGGATGAAAACCGTTCGCTTAGGTGGACGGTTTTTATTTGCTAAATGAAAAAATATTGCTACTTTGCTATAAATGTGATATAATCCACAATGTGATAATTAAAATTAAGGTGAATTTATGAATACATATCTTTTTGATTTTGACGGAACACTGGTTGACTCAATGCCTACCTACGTTAATGCTATGCTTCGCATTTTAGATGAAAACGGTATTGATTACGGTGATGATATTGTTAAAATTATAACTCCGCTAGGCGTTCTTGGTACTGCAGATTATTATATTAAAATGGGATTAAAGCTTCCTAAAGAAGAGATTATAGATTTAATGAAGCGTTATATGGCAGAAGAATATTTTTATAATATTCCTGCGAAAAAGAATGTTATTTCGGTGCTTAAACAGTTGAAAGAAAAGGGTGCTAACCTTAACGTATTAACTGCAAGCCCGCATATAACGTTAGATGCATGTTTAAAAAGACTTAATATATACGATTTATTTACAAACGTATGGTCGTGTGATGATTTTAACACAACAAAGGCAGACCCTAATATTTATGTAATGGCTGCAAAAAAACTTGGCGAAAAAGTTGAAAACGTTTTGTTTCTTGATGATAACTTTAACGCTGACAAAACCGCCAAAACGGCCGGTATGAAGGTGTGCGGTGTTTATGATGCTTCATTAGCTGAATATATAGAAGAAATTAAGGCTATTACTGATTATTATATATACGATTTTTCGGAATTGCTTGAATTAGAATAAAGGAGACTATAATGGAGAACTTGTTTTCTTGCGCTATGGATATAGGTGAGCAAATGCTTATTTCAGGCGCTGAGGTTCATAGAGTTGAGGAAAGTATTAGTCGTATTTGTTATGCTTTAGGCGCAAAGCGTGTTGATGTTTTTATAATAACAAGCAGTATGGTTGTAACTATAAAAACTGCGGATGATAAAACTTATACCCAAACAAGGCGCGTTGACAGTAGTAATATTAATTTTGAAAGAGTTCATCTTTTAAATCAATTATCTCGAGAAATTTGTGAAAAATCTCTTACTGAACAGGAAATAAGAGAAAAATTTAAAAAAGCTGTAAATTGTAAAAAGTATTCATTTTGGTTAGAGCTTGCTTCTTATGCGGTAATTGCTGCTGTTTTTACACTGTTTTTCGGCGGTACAGTTACAGAATCAATTGTTTCATTATTTATTGGCGCAATTGTAAGAGTTATACTTTTCTTATGTGAAAAGATTATATCTAATAAAATTTTTGGAAAGTTTCTTTCAACAATAATTATTACATTTTTAGCGTATTTATCCGTTAAAGTTGGATTTGTGTCTAATGTAGATAAAATAATTATAGGTAATATTATGACCCTTATTCCCGGTATTGGTTTAACTAATGCCTTGCGCGATTTATTTACAGGCGACAGCATAGCAGGTCTTTTGCGCTCTATTGAGGCGGTTTTAACCGCTCTTGCTATAGCGGCAGGATATATTCTTGTTGCCTTTTTTGGAGGATTTGCTATATGACAACTAATCAAATTATTCAAGTTTTAGCAGGATTTGTTGGGTCAATGGGCTTTGCTGTTCTATTTAATGTTCGCGGAATAAAGTTACCTATAGCGTCTATTGGCGGATTATTATCTTGGTTTTTATTTGTTCTTTTAAGCAAAGGTATAAATAACGAGCCCGTAAATTACTTTATTGTTGCTTTGGTTATATCCTTATATGCCGAAATAATGGCAAGGGTATTTAAAACCCCTGCATCAATCTTTGTTACAACGTCCTTGATTCCGTTAATACCGGGTAGTTCTCTTTACTATACTATGACTTATGCCTTCAATCAAAGCTTTGAAGCGTTTTTAGAAAAAGGTATTTACACGTTACAATTAGCT
>JBGVDY010000147.1:0-1750 GCA_045119585.1 Acutalibacteraceae bacterium
CAAGTTTATGATTTCGAAAGCGAATTAGACTACGACAGAGGCACTTTACGTTACGAAATTTCTTTCGAATATAACGGCGCTGATTATGATTATGAAATAGACGCCGCCAACGGTAAAATCTTATCAGTTGAAAAGCCGAAAGCATCTTCTTCGGAAGCTAAAATTTCAAAATCAAAAGCTAAAAGTACTGCTTTAAATCATGCAGGAGTAAATGCAGCTGATATATCACGTTATGAAATCGAGCTTGAAAAGGATGACGGCATCTGGAAATACGAAATATCCTTCAACAAGGGTTACGTAGAGTATGAATACACCATAAATGCCGAAAATGGAAAGATCCTCCATAGCGAGAAAGACATAGATGACTAATGTAGTCGCAAAAAATCGTCCTTCGGGGCGATTTTTTGTATTATTTTTAAATTTTTGGTGCATAATAATATTGCTCAAAATCAAATTTAAGGAGTAATATTTATGTTTAAAAAAATTATAGCAACCTTTTGTGCACTCGTATTTTCAGCTATGCTTGCAGGTTGTGGAACACAAGTTGGTGAAGACATCAGTAGTGATATAAGCTCTATGATGCCTGACGCAACAGACAATTCTTCATACCAAAGCAGCACAAACTCCACACCGCAAAACAGTACTACAAGTGACGTTAAAATTACCAAAGAACGCGCAAAAGAAATTGCGCTCGAGCACGCAAAAATTAAAGAAACCGATATTACCGATTACGAAATTGATCTTGATAATGAAGACGGTAAATTAGTTTACGAAATTTCGTTTGAATCAAACGGCAAAGAGTACGATTACGATGTAGATGCCACTACTGGTAAAGTTACAAACAGTATGTACGAGCTCATAGACTAAATTATCACATAATAAAATCACCCTAAAAGTTAAACTTTTAGGGTGATTTTAAATTTAGTTTGCTTATTTGTTATTAAGAAGAATCTTTCTAACGGTTGCAACGTCTCTTTCGTTTATTACATCATCATTGTTATAGTCAAAATAGGCCTCAGTTGTATTATCAGCAATTTTTTCATTTGCATTTACAAGGTCAGCAATATTAAGTATATTAGATGATTTTTCAACATCACGTGAATAGAAACCTGCAATTCTTATTCGTATATGAGAAGACGGGCGAATAATAGCGGTGTGTTCACCTGCGTCGAGACCTGCCGCAATAACGGTTGGGTTCTTACCAAGATATTTTCCTGTAGACCAAGTCTTGCCACCGTCAAGGCTATACTCAAAGGTATTATAAAGCTGAATACCTGCAGTATCAGCGTCAACATCATCCGCTGCGGTGTAGGTGGTATCATCAGCAGGTACGGTATATATCTTATCGTGACCTGCGGTTGTAACCATAATAAGCTCGGTACCTGTAAAGTTTACAGTAATTGTATCCTTGCTTCCCTTAGGCACGGCAATAATGCCTTGATAATCTTCTTTAGAAACTATACCTTCCGCATTCGGATCATATGTAGTTCCGCCTTCTGTAGTAAACTCAACAGTAGATTCATCAATATAGGTTATATCACCGTCAAACAAATACTTATATTTGTTTTGAATTTCAGGCATTGGGTTTATAGCAATATTGCCGTCGTATTCTCCATAATTAAGTTCATTATTAAGGAATTCCTTGATTACGTTGAAGTAAATTTCATAACCTGCATCTAACGGGTGAACAATATCCTTAACATAATTGCACCAAATAGGGTCGTTTTTAAAAAAAACATGTTTAAACCAA
>JBGVDY010000148.1:0-11774 GCA_045119585.1 Acutalibacteraceae bacterium
CGTTTACATAAAGCTTAATCTTAGGCTCTGTGCCCGAAGGACGAACAATTACAAGGCTACCGTCACTAAGTGCAAACGAAACAACGTCTGCTTTTGGAAGATTTATTACAGTTTCGCTTCCTGTTACGGTGTTTTTGCAAAGTGAGATACTGTAATCCTTAAATTCTACTATGTCAAGACCGCACATCTGCTTAGGTGGATTTTCTTTAAGGGAAGTCATCATACCCTTAATTTTTGCCATACCTGTTTGACCTTCACAAGAGAAGCTTTTTTGTACGCATAAGCAATAACCGTACTGCTTATAAATATCGTCAAGCACGGTAATTAAATCCTTACCGAGCGACTTATAGTAAGCCGCCATTTCGCAAATAAGCATAGAAGCGTTAACACCGTCTTTATCGCGAACATAGCCGCGTGAGAGATAGCCGTAGCTTTCTTCAAAGCCCAAAACGTATCTGTCGGCTTCGTCATCCTTTTCAAGTAATGCAATCTGCTCACCAATAAACTTAAAGCCGGTAAGAACATCACGCATTTCGCCACCGTAGGCTGCAATAATTTTTTTGCAAATTTCGGTAGTAACTATAGTCTTAACACCTACAGGGTTTTTAGGAAGTGTGCCATTTGCTTTTTTGCTTTTTAAAATATATTCTAAAAGCATAACGCCTACTTCGTTACCTGTAAATAGTCTGTAATCATCGCCACAGGGTACTGCAATACCTACACGGTCACAGTCAGGGTCGGTAGCAAATAAAAGGTCTGGCTTAACGGTTTTTGCAAGTTCTAATGCAACTGCAAAGGCTTCCTTAATTTCGGGATTGGGATAAGGTGCTTTGGGGAAGTTACCGTTAGGCTCTTCCTGTTCCTTAACCACAGTAACGTTGGTAACACCAATACGCTTTAAGATTTCTCTGACAGGCTTATTACCACTACCGTAAAGTGGAGTATAAATAACGTTTAAATTACTTAAATCAAGTTCCTTATTAACGCGACAGCTTTCTACTTCATTTAAATAGCTTTCAATAACCTGTTCGCTTATGTACTCGATTTTACCTTCAGTCAAAGCAGTTTCAAAATCCATTGTCTTGACGCCGTCAAAAATATCAACCTTGTTCATAATATTATAAACATAATCAGATGCTTCAGGGCTTAATTGACTACCGTCAGGACCGTAAGCCTTATATCCGTTGTATTTTGCGGGGTTATGGCTAGCAGTTATTACTACACCCGCATCACACTTAAGATGCCTTACCGCATATGATAACATCGGAACAGGAGCAAGTTCCTTATAAATATAAACCTTAATGCCGTTTGCTGCTAAAATTGAAGCGGTATGCTTAGCAAAAGTATCCGACTTAATACGGCTATCGTAAGCAATTGCTACCGTACCATTTTCGGTTTTAGAATTTATGTATGCAGCAAGACCTTGTGTAGCCTTGCCTACAGTATAAATATTCATACGGTTAGTACCTGCGCCGATTACACCACGTAATCCCGCTGTACCAAACTCTAAATCCTTATAAAATGCATCAGAAATATCATCGTTTGACATTTTTTGAAGCTCAGTTATCAAATCCTTATCCAAAGTGGCTTTTTGTAACCACAACTTGTGTAATTGGAATTCCATTTTTATCCTCCTGAAGTTTAAATCTCACTAAATCTAGATTTTACCACACTTTTACAAATATAACAAGATTTTATTGTCGGTTTTTTAAATAATTTTCTCTGCCCATTTTGTAAAGGTTATTTCCCTTGGCATCTATTACTACTGTGAGAGGCATATCTTCAACCAAAAGTCTGCAAAGTGCTTCAGCGCCTAAATCCTCATAAGCTATAGGCGTATTCTCTTTTATGCATTGCGAAAGCAGTGCGCCTGCACCACCGATTGCGCCAAAATATACACCGCCATTCTTTTGCATGGCATTTACAACTTCGCCGTTTCGCTCGCCTTTGCCAATCATTGCGCGAAGACCTTTTTCCATAAGGGTAGGTGCATAGGCATCCATTCTACCCGAAGTTGTAGGTCCCGCCGAACCAATAACTTCGCCTTCCTTAGCCGGCGTAGGGCCAACATAATATATAACGCTGTTGATTAAATCAATAGGTAATTCTTCCCCTCTTTGCAAGGCTTCACACATGCGCTTATGACCTGCATCACGTGAAGTATAAATATAGCCCGAAAGTAATACCCTATCCCCAGCTTTAAGCGAAAGTGCTGTTTCTTTATCAAAAGGTGCGGTTATCTTCTTCATTTATATCTCCTCTGATTTATGCCTTGTTACGTGGCAGCTTATATTAACTGCGCAAGGCATACCTGCGATATGTGTCGGCATTGTTTCAATGTTTACGCCCAATGCGGTAGTTTTTCCACCAAAGCCTTGGGGTCCTATACCTGTTTTGTTAATTTTTTCTAAAAGTTCCCTTTCCAATTCGGCATAAAATGGCACTGAGTTTTCAGTATTAATAGGTCTTAGTAACGCTTTTTTTGCAAGCAAGGCACACTTATCAAACGTGCCGCCTATACCCACACCAACAACCATGGGCGGGCAAGGGTTAGGACCTGCATCTTCTATAACCTTTAGGACAAAATTCTTTATACCTTCTACCCCGTCAGAGGGCTTTAACATTTTAATTTGGCTCATATTCTCACTGCCAAATCCCTTAGGCGCAACAGTAATTTTAACCTTATCACCGCTCACAATTTCGGTATAAAGCATTGCGGGGGTATTATCGCCCGTATTACCGCGCAAAACAGGGTCTATTACTGCTGATTTTCGCAAATAGCCTTGCTTGTAGCCCTCACGCACACCTTCATTTACGGCTTCACCAAGGTCACCACCCACGAAATGCACGTCCTGTCCTATCTCTAAAAACACACAAGCAAGACCAGTATCCTGACACACTGGAATTTTACGATTTTGTGCTAAAGTGTAATTTTTAATAATATCCCCTAAAATATCTTTTGCCAGTTCACCATCTTCGTTTTTAAGGCACTCGTTTAAAGAACTTGTAATATCTGTAGGCAAATAAATATTCGCATCTATACAAAGTTCTTTTATTTTATTTTTAATTAGCTTTACATCAATTTCTCTCATTTGCAAAATTCCTTCTTTAAAGGCATTAAAATCACTTAATAATTCTACCAAAGCCGCCTACAAAAGTCAATAAACAAAGGTTTATACAGTTGCTTATTTACCTGCATTTTGCAGGGGTAAAACCAAACTTCTTTTTAAAAGCTTCAATAAAAACCGAACAGTTATTATACCCCGAGGCAAAGCAAGCATCGGTCACTGTAGCACCGTTTAAAATCAACTCCATAGCATAGCCTAATTTTTTGTCACTTAAATATTTATAAGGGCTGCATCCGAACTCATTTTTAAAAACCCTGCAAATATACGATTTACTGAAATATGTATTTTTGCTTATATCATCTAAATTTGAAATTGTTTTATAATTTTGATTGATATAATCTAAAACAATAGCAAGATTTTTAGACATATTATCGTTACTTTCTATTTCATCATAAAGGGATACTTCGGTATTAATAATACGCAAAATATCAATTATTGTACTTATTAGGTAAATACTTTTTTCACCCGAAATTGCATCTTTTTTCAATTTATTGAAATGTTCGAGTAAATACTCTCTCCCCTTTGTGGCGGGCTTAACACAATGCGATTTCATGCCTTCGCATATAAACGAAAGTATATCCGTTCCGTTTTCGAAAAAATCGAAAAAATCGGGCGGTATTAACAGTTCAAAATACTCAACGTTTTGCGTTTTTCTTAGTTTCCCGTAATGTTCCATAAACGGCGGGTAAAGCAATAAACTATGCTTGGATGGCGACCAAATTCTATCCCTGATTATTATATCTGCATCAACATCTTCAAGGAAAAAGTCAAGCTTATAATAATTTAAATTTTGTCTTCTAAGCCAAGAATTTTCATCAACCGTACCATTTATATACAATAATTTTAAGCAATTTTCAGATTTTTGGTTTGTGCTGATATTATAAACTTCCACTTATTTCCCCTCCTTTAAAGTGTAAATTAGTTCAATTATTCTATATTTTCGTTCATTATGTCGATATTTTACTGTTTTATTGTATGCTATAATTATAATAGCCAAATGGCATTATGTCAATATTCTTATAATTGGGAGATGACCAAATGTATCAAGAATTAGAAATTACAAAACGTATAAAAAATCTTCGAAATGAGTATTTAAAATGCCCTTTAATAACCGAATATCACCCTAAATATTACAGTCAAGACAGATGTATAACCTTAGGCTTTTTAGAGGGTTGGAAAGCAAACGAAAAAGCTGTTACTACCAAGCTTCGCCGTTCTCTTTCCGAAGCAGCAGAACTTGACGCTATGGAACCTGTTATTCTTGATGACGAGCTTGTTGTCGGTCAGCTTTGGTTCCCAAAATATACCCCCGAAGAGCAAGCACGCTTTAACCTACTTAATGAGCAGTTCGCTATGGCTACCGCTACTGAACATAATGAACCCAGTAGAACAAGGGGCGACCATATATGCCTAGATTATGAAAAGCTTTTAAAGGTTGGTATTGTTGGGCTTATTGAAGAAATAAACCAAAAGCGTGCCGAGCTTTATAAAAAAAGAACTACCGATATGTACGACTTTGAGCAAACCGAAAAAGACGAATTTTACGAATGTATGTTAATCGAGCTTAATGCGGTAATGCGACTTGCTAAAAGATATGAAGAAAAAGCAAGAAACTTAGCCGAAACCGCCGATGAAAAGCGCAAAAAAGAGCTTTTAGAAATTGCGGATAATCTTGCGGTTGTACCTATGTACCCCGCCAAAAATTTCTATCAAGCAGTACAAAGCGCTCATTTCTTTACGTTTAATTTGGCAGCCCTATATCCACTTGGTAGACCCGACAGATATTTACTGCCATTTTATGAACAAGATATAAAAAATGGCACTTTAACTAAAGAAAAAGCGCAAGATATTATCGATAACTTTTGTTTGCTTGTTTCAACCTACGTTCCAAGCAGAGCTGCTATGGGCTTCATTGTAGGTGGTAGAGATAAGAACAAAAAGCTTGTTGAAAACGACTTAACATATATGTTCATTACTGCGCTTAATCATATAAAAATGCCGGACCCAAACGGTGCTTTGGCATGCAACAAGGACACAAGCCGCGAACTTATAGAATATGCAGTTAAGGTTGTGGGCGAAGGCACAACACACCCCGCTTTCTATAACGATGACATTATAATAGAAGGTCTTTTAAGCTATGGCGTTAACTATAGTGACGCTTGCGACTATATACACACTACCTGTGCCGAAATATCGCTTTGCGGCAAATCGAGAATGTACACAACATCTACCATATTAGCGTTACCTAATTATTTAGATACCTATATCACTCGCAATAAACCAAGCTCCTTTGAAGAATTGCTAGATGGTGTTTTCGAGCTTGTTAAGGGCGCTTTGGATAACGAAACCAAAAGATATCATAGAAGAATTTTAGAGGCTAGCCGAAACGGGCACCAACCCCAACGTGTATCAGCGCTTATTGACGACTGTATAAAAAGCGGAAAATGTGTTTATAGCGGGGGTGCGCGATATTCATACTTACAACCTATTTTTATTGGTTTTGGTACTTTTTGCGATTCACTCATCGCAATTAAAAAACTTGTTTTCGAACAAAATATGCTTACTTTAGAAGAATTCTTCAAAATCACTGAAGATAATTTTAAGGATAACGAAGAATTAAGAAACTATATTATCGAAAAACTTCCGCATTACGGAAATGATGATGACTATTCAACCAAAATAGCAAGAAGCATAACCGATAAAATAAGCGATATGTTTGATAATAGCGATTTCTTTGGCAAAGAATTTTCTATACCGGGTACTTTTTCGTATATAACCCACGCAGGTAGAGGTTCAGGCTTTAAAGCAACCTATGACGGCAGACTTGCAGGAATGTCATTTAGTGACGGTTGTTGCCCCGTTCAAGGTCGTGACACAAACGGTCCTACCGCTTTAATAAACTCATTAACAGGTTGGGATCAAAAGCGTTATTTAGGCGGAATGGTTGTAAATGTAAAGTTTTCAAAATCATTATTTGACAGCAAAAAGCAAAACCTTCTTGTAAGCTTAATTTCAACCTTTATTGACCGTAAAGGCATAGAAATGCAAATAAACTGTGTTGATAAAGCCACACTTGAAGATGCAAGAATACACCCCGAAAATCACGGCGATTTAATAGTTAGAATAGGTGGATTTAGCGATTATTTTGTTCGCCAATCCCCCGCAGAACAACAAGAACTTATAGATAGAAGTGAATACTAAATATGAAAACAGTTTTAATTACAGGGGCTAATAAAGGCATTGGCTTCGCAACCGCAAAAAAATTTTTAGAATCAGGTTTTACTGTTGTTTTAGCAGGTAGAAACTTGGAAAAATTAAATAATGCAATACAAAAATTAGATTATGAAAATGCATTTCCTTTTGTATGGGATATATCTAATACCGCTATTGCTGAGCAAAAAGTAAAAGAAGCGGCTAAAAACTTCGGGCAAATTGACATTTTTATAGACAACGCCGGAATAGTTACCGACCACGACCTTAACGGTTGTAAAATGCTTGGAGAAAGTGAAGAATCGTTTGATACTACAATGCAAACCAATTTAAAAGGAACTTATTTTGCAGTTCAAAAACAGGCTAAGTATATGATAGAAAACAATATCAAAGGCCATATTGTCGTTGTAGATTCTTTAATGGGCTTTACATCTAAAGCCGATGCTTACTCAATAAGCAAATGGGGTATACGAGGAATGATTTACGGCGCAGCTAAAGAGCTTGCACCTTACGGCATATGTGTTAATGGTGTTGCCCCCGGAGAGACAGCAACCGAAATATTGCGTCAAAAGGAAAACGAATTTGTAAAAACAAACTCACCACGTGGATATAGAGCAATGCCCTGTGAAATAGCAAACGATATATTTTATCTTGCTACATCTAATAATTTAATTGGAACAATTATTAAATCCGACGGTGGCGCAAGCTTGTAAAATGATGACAGTTATGAATAAAAATCCCGTTGTTTTTAACATACAAAGATTCAGCGTAAATGATGGTCCCGGTATAAGAACAACCGTATTTTTAAAGGGTTGTCCGCTTAGTTGTATATGGTGCCATAACCCTGAATCTCAAAGCATATTACCCCAAATTATGTACAAAGAAGAAAAATGCACTTCTTGCGGTAAATGTGTATCGGTTTGTAAAGCTAATGCGCATATAATAAATCAAAACAAGCACCTATTTTTACCCGAAAATTGCACTAACTGTATGGAATGTACAAATGTTTGCTTTTTGGCGATTGAAGGTGTGGGCAATAAAACATCTTCTTATGAAATCATTACCCAAGCCTTAAAAGATATTGAATATTATAAAAACTCGGGCGGCGGAATAACCTTATCAGGTGGGGAGCCTTTGATACACCCTGATTTTTGTTTGGAAATTTTAAAATTGGCAAAAGAAAATGGGTTACATACCTGTATTGAAACCTGTGGCTATACCGATTGGAACAATATTTTAAAAATTTCAAATTATTGCGATTTATTTTTATATGACATTAAGCTAACCGATACTAATTTGCACAAAAAATATACAGGGGTTCACAACGAGCTAATAATTGAAAATCTTAAAAAATTAGATGCTATAGGTAAAAAAATAATTTTACGTTGTCCCATTATCCCAACAATTAACGATACCGAAGAGCACTTCACAAAAATTGCAGAAATTGCAAATTCATTAAAAAATGTAACCGAAATAAACATTTTGCCTTATCATTCCTTCGGTAAAACAAAGTATAAAAACCTGGGAAAAGAATATTCGCTTGAAAGCTTAGATAATCCCCCAAAAGAGCAAACTGCCCAGTGGATGAAAAAGCTTAAAGAGTATACTAGCATAGAAGTTTGTGAAGCATAAAATAAAAATGCCGTTTGAAATCAATTCAAACGGCATTTTCTATATTTTATTATCTTTCTTTACCCATAAAGAATATCGCTAACGTTCCGGGACCTGCGTGTGAAACGATTACGGGGTCTAAGCAGTTATAGATAACACTTTTAACGTTATAACGCTTTTTAACCTCTTCACCAATTATTTTTGCTTCATCTAAGCAGTCACCGTGTACAATATAAATATCCTGATTTTCAATATCAACACCCTTTTCGCCAACCGAATCAATAAGGTGGTTGATAGCTGCCTTTCTGCCACGTGCTTTACCTGTAACGTAAAGCTTACCATCATTGGCAACGTGCATTAAAGGTTTGATGTTCATAAGCGAGCCTACAATAGCGCTTGTACCTGAAAGTCTGCCGCCACGCTTTAGGAAGAATAAATCGTCAAGGGTGAAAATATGAACTAGATTTAACTTATTATTCTCTACCCACTCAGCTACTTCTTCCATAGTTTTGCCTTCTTTTTTCATTTTTACGGCATAACTAACAAGTAAACCCTCGCCCATTGATGCGCAAAGAGTATCAATAACAATTATTTTGCGTTCGGGGAACATTTCGCGATAATCTTCCGCCGCATTTACAATGTTTTGATACGTTCCCGAAAGACCCGAAGAAAATGCAAGCACCAAAGCATCACAACCGCTTTCCAAAACCGGTAAAATTGACTTATCACAATCGCCACGGTTGGCAAGCGAAGTTGTAATTTTACCCTTTTCTCTTAAAATAGAATAGGCTTGACTGTAGTCAATCTTTTCACCTTCAATATAACTGTCGTAAGCAGTATCGCCAATATAATATTTTAAAGAAAGTATGGGTGTTTCAAAATCCTTTATTTGTTCATCTGTAAGATTCGCACAAGAATCGGTAATAATTTTATAACTCATAAAAAGCTCCTTTGGGATTTGTTGCTTTTATTATAATATCAATGATTATTTTTATCAATATATTTATATTTTTTAATATTCTACTAAAAAATATACTGTAGTAGAATATAAAAACGCCACTCTACTACGCGTGGAATTCGGCTTTGTGACGCCGTTTTTCACACCTTGTAAACATTTGGTTTTCATATTACTTGAAAATTTTTTCAAATAATGGTATACTAATAGAGCAACATATTTTCCTGCTCTGTTCGCGGACTGTATTTATATAACCCTACAACCTTTTTATTGGGGCCTTATCTCGCATAACGGGTTTGCAGACCTCCCGCGGCGGTGCCGAGTTCGGAAGAAGGGAGCGCGATGTTACGCGGCGGGCACCCACCTAACTTTACGTTAGGTTATCATTAAATGCGATACGGCAGAGCGGGAAACAAATTAAATAATTTAACGCTAAAAGCACCACTAAACCGATTAGTTTAGTGGTGCTTTTCATAGTATTAACCCAAAATCATATAATTCATAAAACTATTGTAATTTAAAAAGATAAAATTTAAAGCAGAATTTCTGTCACCTTATCCCCTTAAACGACAAGGGCAAAGCCCTTGACCCATTTTTGTACGGGTGGACGATTACATCAAATTCATAAATTTAAGCCATTTTTTTGCTTCATCCAACCAAATATGGTTATAAGCTATAAATTCATCCTTCTCTGTCATTGTTTGAAGGTCACTTGTTGCAATTCCGTGCCAACCTTTAGGGAAAATACGAAGCTCGAAAGGAATTTTATATTTTGACAATGCATTAGCATACGCAAGCGAGCTATAAACAGGTACTGCATTATCTTCTGCAGTATGCCAAATAAACGCAGGGGGTGTGTTTTCCTTTGCGCAATATTCAAGGCTGAATTTATTCATTTCTTCTTCAGTTAGTGGGTAATGACCAACTAATTTTTCAAAACTGCCTTTGTGACACTTCCCTACCTCTGCGCTAATTACGGGATAACATAAAATAGAGCCGTTAGGCGCCTTACTTTCAGGGAAGACTTCGCGAACTTCAGCGCAATCGAACATTGTGCTGTAATGCCCTGCTAAATGACCGCCTGCCGAGAAGCCTATTACGGAAACCTTATCAGTATCGCATTTCCATTCATCCGCATTCTTATATATAAGTTCCATTACTGCCGCAACTTCTCTAATTTGTGTTGGGAAGCGTTTTGGTGAACAAGTATAGTACAAAACAAAAGCATTAAAGCCCTCGGGTATAAAATTAAGAGCAATAGGCTCTGCTTCACGAGACGAACAAAATCCGTATCCACCGCCGGGACAAACCACCATACACGGACGTTTAAAGTCGGCTCTATTCATAACGTCATCAGGTAAATAAATATCCACAACGGGATTATTTCCGTCTTCACCCAAAAATGAAAAATAGTCTTTTAATTCCAGTCTTTTAACAATCATATTTTATACTCCCTTTAAAATAAAATATCCTAATACAATAATACCTAAAATTATACGGTAATAACCAAAGGCTGTAAAGTCACGTTTTTTAATGTAACCAATAAGGAATTTTATAGCCACTACCGATACTACAAATGCAGATATCATACCAACAAGTAGAATTATAAGCTCAGCACTTGTAAAATCAAACCCAAATTTTAAAAGCTTTATTGCGCTTGCTCCAAACATTACGGGTACTGCCATATAAAAACTAAACTCTGCTGCAGCCACGCGCGAAACACCAATTAAAATAGCACCCAAAATTGTAGAACCGCTACGCGACGTGCCGGGTATTAGCGACAACGCTTGAAAACAACCTATAAGCAAAGCATCCTTATATGTAATATCAGCAATAGTTTCTACCTTTGACGTTAGTGATTTGTTACGTTTTTCAACAAAGATAAAAGCCACACCATAAACTATAAGCGCTAAAGCCACCACTATATAATTGTGTAGCTTTGCTTCAAAAAAATCGTCCAAAGGGATACCGATTATAGCCGCAGGTAAAATTGCAACAATTACCTTAAACCACATTGAGAAGGCATCCTTCTTTATGAATTTATCCTCTTTTTTAAGTGAGAACGGCCATAATTTGTTGAAATAAATTACTACCACTGCCAAAATTGCCCCAAGTTGTATAACTACGTTAAACATATCCATAAAATCTTTGGAAGCTTGAAGCTTTATAAACTCATCGGCAATAATTAAATGGCCCGTACTGCTTATAGGCAACCATTCGGTTATACCTTCAATAATACCGAGTACTATAGATTTTAAAATGTCTATCATATATTACTCCTAACAAAAAATTTCTTTGCAAAGGTAAAGGGTCACTAATTAATAGCAACCCTTATTTTATTACTTGCCTAAAAGTTCTTTATATAAACCTATATACTGATTAGCAGATGCTTTCCAGCTGTTATCACAATTCATAGCACGTTTGCGCAAAATGTCCCAACCGTTTTCATCCTTATAGCCTTCTAAAGCACGGTAAACAGAAACCTGCATATCGTGAGCATTATAATTTGCAAAGGTAAAGCCGTTACCTTCGTTATCGCCACTATCTCTTATAGTATCATTAAGACCGCCTGTTTTTCTAACAATCGGAATAGTACCATAGCGAAGTGCTATCATTTGTGCAAGACCGCAAGGCTCGCTTAAGCTTGGCATCAAGAAAATATCCGCGCCGGCATAAATTTTGTGAGCAAGCGCCGGCTTAAAGCCTAACACAAGCGAAACCTTTTCGGGGTATTTTTTTGCCATTTCGCTAAAGAAGTTTTCAAATTCATATTCGCCCGAGCCTAAAATCACAAACTGAACGTCTTTTTGTATAATCTCTTCGAAAACGCACTTAACAAGATCTAAGCCCTTATGCTTAACAAGGCGGGT
>JBGVDY010000149.1:0-8696 GCA_045119585.1 Acutalibacteraceae bacterium
TCTATACCGTAGCGGTTACCAAATCGGATTTACTGCCATTTGCAAAGAAAGGCGACACAGTAAAGCTTACTTTAAACGGTAAAGAGATAAATACAATTCAGTTTGAAGAGTAAAATATTAAAACAAGGAGTTTGCTATGAAAAGATTAGCCTTTGTTTTAACTTTGATTTTAATTATAAATACTGCCATACTTTCTTTTGTTCTATATAGGAATAACCAATATAAAACTGATTATAGCAGTTTGTTTGGCAGTGATAAATATTTAATTGAAGATGATGGAAACGGAAATATAAAATTTTATGTTTTAGCGCCAAAGAATTCCGAAGAAGAATATGAACTATCTGATGTTTTAAAAGACTATATGAAAGAACGAGGCTTTGAATATCTTCCAGATGAATTGATGGGTAGTGCCTATTATTTTGCTGATTCTAATGGGAAAAAAGTTGCGTGCTTGGCAGAAAATTTTCGCAATTATACAGTATGGGAAATTCATTTGCCTGAATAAAAGTTGCATAAAAAACGGACTGTTATAAACAGTCCGTTTTTTTATAGTTTAAAATCTTCGGGTGAGTAGTTGTCGCTTATTTCTATTTTTTTAGGGATGCGCTTTAGTGGGTCGTACTTATAGCTGCGGCAGTAGTCGAAGCCGTCTGTGACGCCACGTTTTTTGCAAATGGTTTCATTAGTAAGTTCTAATACTGTTCCGTATACGCAATACTCACAGGACTTTTTTAAATCTTTATTAAACCCTATTTTACTCATTTTTATACATCCTTTGTTTTGTTGTATCTATTATACTATATCTTCGAGCATATTACCAGTATAATTTTTTTGCTTTAAAGATATCATAAAAACAATGCATAAAACAATAAGTGAAAGGCCTATTGCGGCATTGTTGGTAAAAATTGAAAAACTAAATATTCTACCGTTTGAAAGGGTTGGTATGGTGATATTGAAAATCTTTATTGCAATGTATGTAAAGAGTGTGCTTAAAACAGCGTGGGAAATACGGCATAAAGGGAAGGCTAAATAATGGGGTTTTGCTTTTTTACTAAGTGAATATACCTGACACCAAATTGAAATTCCACCAAAGCCTAATAGTGCAGAAATTAGCAAAATATTATTTGTATGGCTTATAGAATTTGTGACTTCTAAAAGTAAGGTTATAGGCTTTAAAAGGGTACAGTTTTCCATATAAGCAGTAATCACCGAAAATAATAAAACGTATGTGCAAATACTAATAAGCGCAGAAGCCGCAGAAGAAGCACTTATAACAAAATTATCGGCAATACTGATTGCACTTTTTTTACAATTGTTATTTAGGTTTAGCTTTTTTCTAAACAAAAATGCTAATAAAAATGAAGGTAAAATATGTGAAATAAAAAGGATTAGCCCAATTTTTTTAGAATTAAAAATTCCGCTACCTATAGCGGTAATTATAAAAGCAGGACCTGCGTTTACGCAGTAGTTAAGCATAATTGTAGCGGTCTTTTCGTTTATTTGAGAATCGTTTATAAGCTTGGCTCCTAAAGGGTAGCCACCTATTAAAGATAATAAAAACACCGAAAAAAGATAACCGTCCATACCGAAAACTTTTTTTAATATTCGGTCTAAACATTTAAAACCGGTTAAAAATCCGGAGTTTAAAATAAAAAGCACACAAAAAGTAAAAGGGTAAAGCGACGGTATAAGTACTCTTGCGCTTAGGTTGATTCCGTAAGCGGAGGCTTTAATGGTGGGTTCGGGGTCTTTAAGTATTAAAACAGCAAACAAAAGAATAAAAGTAACACTTAAAAAATATATTGTTTTTTTCACACTATCACCTATGAATTATTTTATTTAAAAGTTCATAGCATTAGTACAAAGGGAGTGTGGGATTTGGCTAAAAAAATGAAAATAGAAAAATCGAAAAAACGTGAAAAACTAAACCTTTTCGGTAGTGAAAAGGTTTTCGATACCGATATTTTAAAGGGCTCGCATACCGAGATTTTCTCTAATAGCCGTATTGTAATTGAAGGGTGCTTGGGTGTTTACGAATATAACGACTGTTATTTAAAGTTAAAGCTTATAAAGGGCGCTTTAATAGTAAGTGGCAGTGAATTTGATATTTCTACTTTTGAAAATAGCACAATTACTGTTAACGGTAAAATAGGTAGTTTGGAATTTTGTGATTAGGGGATAGCTATGCTTTTTTTATATAGATTTTTTTGTGGTGTTTTAAGTGTTGAATTTTCAGGTATTTACCCCGAAAAGGTACTAAATTTGTGTTCTAAAAACAAGATTAGTATTTGGTCGGCAAAATTTAAAAAAGGGAAAATTTGTTGTAAAATTACGGTTAAAGATTTTTTAAAGTTACCTAAAATTTTGCGAAAAAGCAGTATTAGGGTACACATTTTACAAAAAAGTGGTTTCCCCTTTTTTATAAACAAATATAACAGACGCTTTGGCTTTTTTGCAGGCGTTTTGTTATTTTTTACGACTTTGTACATATTATCGGGGTATATATGGATAATTGACGTTGTAGGAAATACTAAAACCGAAACTAAAGAAATTCTTACAGTTTGCGAGCAAATGGGAATAAAACAAGGAATTAAAGCTAGTAGTATTAGTTCAAAAAATGCGGCACAGCAGTTATTACTTAAAACCGATACGTTAGCGTGGAGTAGTTTTAATATTGAAGGGTGTAAACTTACAGTAAACGTTACCGAAATAAAGGAAAAAGCAGAGGATAACACAAAGGCCACTAATTTAAAAGCAAACGCTGACGGAATAATAACTCATATTAACGTTAAGGCAGGTAACTGCTTAGTAAAGGTTGGAGATGTGGTTAAAAAAGGCGATATATTAGTATCAGGTATAATAGAAAGTGAAAGCAGTACTAAATTTGTCCATTCCATAGGCGAAATTATAGCCGAAACCGAAACCGAGATTACTTTAAAAGAACGACTGAAAAAACAGGTAAGCTACCCTACCGGAAGAGTAAAAGAAAAAAGCGTATTAGATTTTTTCACCTTTAAAATTCCGCTTTATTTAGGGGGCGAAACTGGGGAATACGACTGTCAAATAAGTGAAAAAACACTTCGGCTATTCGGGCAAAATTTACCTATTAAAATATACACAAAAAGGTTTGTTTTCAAAAAATATGAAACAGTAACGCAAAGCTTGGAGGAAGCTAAAAACGTGCTTTTAAAAAGGCTTAAAAAAGAGTGTGATGCAAAAGTTAAAGAAAGAAATTTTTTAGAAAGTGACGGAACTCTTTTTTTGACTGCAGTAGTAACTGATAAGAAGAATATAGCAATAAGCGAAAATTTGATATTTAGTATTGGAAAATAATAAAAAATGTGATACAATAACTATGTATAGATAAAAAATATATATATTTATTGGAGATAGATATGTTTGAAAAAACAGTAGATACCGAAAGAATCGAACAGCTTGTGAGTTTGTTTGGTAATTTTGATGAAAATATAAAAGAGATAGAGAAAAAATATTCGGTTGTTATAACATCCCACGGTAGTGGCATTAAAATCAAAGGCGAGCCTGAAAATGTAATGGCCGCAGTCAGGACGGTTGAATGTCTTATAACCATGATAAACAAGGGTGAACAAATAACCAAGCAAAACGTAGATTATGCAAGTAGTCTTGTAAAAGACGGTGAAGACGGTAAAATTGAAAGTCTTTTATCGGCTAATTGCGTATGTATTACTGCCAAAGGTAAACCCATAAAGCCTAAAACACTTGGGCAACGTAAATATATTGAGGCTATAAAAAATAATACCATTACAATTGGTGTTGGCCCCGCGGGTACAGGTAAAACGTATTTGGCTGTAGCAGAAGCGGTTTCGGCTTTTCGCGCAAAACAGGTTGACCGTATAATTTTAACCCGTCCTGCAGTGGAAGCAGGTGAGCGACTAGGCTTTTTACCGGGTGATTTGCAACAAAAAATAGACCCGTATTTAAGACCACTTTATGATGCGCTTTTTGATATGTTAGGTGCTGAAAATTTTCAAAAATGCCTTGAACGTGGCGATATTGAAGTGGCACCACTTGCATATATGCGCGGCAGAACTTTGGATGATAGCTTTATAATTTTAGATGAAGCGCAAAACACCACACGCGAACAAATGAAAATGTTTTTAACCCGTTTGGGATTTAATTCGAAAGCGGTAGTAACAGGTGATATCACACAAATAGACCTGCCTGACGGTAAAAAATCGGGACTAAAAGAAGCGGTTAGAATACTTAAAGGTATTGAAGATATATCAATTTGTAAACTAAATGAAAAGGACGTTGTAAGGCACCGCCTTGTACAAGAAATTATCAAGGCATACGAAAGAAACGAGGAGAAAAATGAGCGCAAAGGTTAATATTTCAATTAAAAAGAAAGGGCTGAAACTTCCCACAGGTACACGTTTGCTTATAAGAAAAGCTTGTAATGCTACACTTTCTTATGAAGAATTTTCAGAGCCGGCACAAGTAGACGTTACAATAGTAGACGATGCGAAAATATGGGAGATGAATAAAGAGTATCGTAATATAGATTCTGCTACTGACGTTCTTTCATTCCCATTGGGTGAAAACGGTGAATATGACTGTAACCCTGAAAACGGAGCGTTGCTTCTTGGAGATATTGTGATTTCTTACGAGCACGCTGTGGCTCAGGCGGATTTATATTGTCATTCTATCGACCGTGAGATTGCTTTTTTAACTGTGCATTCAATGCTGCATTTATTAGGATACGACCACGTTAACGGCGGACTTGAGCAAACAATTATGCGCGAAAAGGAAGAAGCGGTTTTAGAGCTTTTAGGACTAGCTATAAATAAAGTATAAAGGAAAAATTATGAAACAAACATCAGCTTTTATAACAATTATCGGTCGCCCAAACGTTGGCAAATCTTCGCTAATGAATAAAATACTTGGTCAAAAGGTTGCCATAGTTTCGGACAAGCCACAAACTACCCGTACTAAAATTATGGGTATAAAGACTGAAAACGAAAATCAGTTAGTGTTTATTGATACCCCCGGTTTTCACAGGGCAAGAAACGAGCTTGATAAAAATATGAACAAAGCCGTAAGCGACGGCATGAGTGAGGTTGACGCTGCGGTTTTGGTTGTGGAAGCAAAGCCGAAATTTCAACTTAGTGAAAATAGCTTGCCCCCTGCCGAAGTGGAGCTTATTGCCGAGCTTAAAAAGCGCAAGTTGAAGGCTGTTTTGGTTATAAATAAAATAGATATGCTAGAACGTAAGGAAGAGCTTTTAACACTTATTACTATGTATTCTAAGGCATTCGATTTTGAAACAGTAATACCGCTTTCGGCTAAAACAGGCGATGGGGTGGACATTTTACTAAGTGAGCTTAAAAAGTATTCAAAGCCTTCGGTTCACTATTTCCCTGATACCGACGTAACCGACCAACCTGAAAAGGTTATGGTTGCCGAGATGATACGCGAAAAATTGTTACGTACTCTTGATAAGGAAGTACCCCACGGTATTGCAGTGGATTTGGAGCGCTTTTTTGAGCGTGACACTAAAGATGGTGAGCCGATAGTAGAAATTGAAGCCACCATAATTTGCGAAAGGGATTCGCATAAAGGTATTATTATAGGTAAAAACGGTGCTATGCTTAAGAAAATAGGAAGTATGGCAAGGCGTGATATTGAAGCCTTTTTCGGTATAAAAGCAAGCGTAAAATTATGGGTAAAGGTAAAGGAAGACTGGCGCAATAGACAGGGTCTTATACATACCTTTGGTTTGGATTAAGTTACCTATTATATTTACAAAATATTGCCCAAAACTATATTTGGGTGATAGTATGGTATTTAAAGACAGTTGGCACCGCTTTTTAGAAAGCGGTAAGATAACCGATTATTTGTATTTTGTAAATTCTTCTAAAGCGGAGGAATCTAATGTCGAGCAGCGAGAACCGATTTACAGTAGAGGCACTTGTGATAAAGGAAATGAAAATAGGGGAGAGTGACCGTTTGGTCACTCTTTTCAGCCGTGAACAAGGTATTATAAAAGCCTTTGCAAGTGGTGCTAAAAACATAAAATCCAAAAAAGGCAGTGCTACTTCTTTACTTACATACGGAAGCTTTACAATAAAAAATAAAAACGGAAGTCTAAGAATTTACGAAGCCACACCTATAAACGTGTTTTTTGGTGCGGGCAGCGATATTGACGTTTTATCGTTATCACAGTATTTTTGCGAATTGGCAAGTGAGTTTTCGGTAGCGGGCGAGCAAAATACCGAACTTTTACGCCTTATTTTAAATTCGCTTCATTTTCTTACAAAGGAAAAATATTTTCCGCCGCTTATTAAGGCAATAACCGAGCTTAGAACAGCGGTATTGGCAGGCTACGCGCCCGATTTGGTTGCCTGCGATGAATGCGGTAAGTTTGAAGACGGCATTATGTATTTTACAGTAGAAAACGGTGCACTAAGATGCAGTGAATGTAAAACAGGCGGTATAGCTATTGACCGAACAATTTTAAGTGCTATGCGACATATTGTTTATTCCAAGTTTTCAAAACTTTATTCTTTCACTATCCCCGATGATAAAGCAAAACAGTTAGCGGATATTACAGGGAAATACATAACTATGCAGACAGATCACCGCTTTCACACACTAGAATTTTACGAATCAATTAAGGAGCAGTAAATGTCTATTAACAAAAGATATTTAAAAACGTTAGAGCTATATAAAATATTAGAACTTTTAAGCAAAGAGGCAACGCTTGAGGATTCCGAGCGATTAGCTTTAGAAATTGAGCCTGAAACCGATTTTCAGATGGTAGAGTCAAGTCTTCGTAATACCGAAGATGCTTATATTTTTATGGCTAAATATCAAGCCCCGAATTTTGCGGGTGCTAAAAACGTTATAAATAGCCTTAGAAGAGCGCAGTCTTCGGCGGTGTTGTCTATTTCTGAGCTTATTGCGGTTGCCGAAACGGTACGTGCAATCAGAGTAGTAAAAGAGTGGCGACAAAACTGTCTTAGTATGGAAAATACTTCTTTAGAAGACTGTTTTTTATCACTAGTTCCCAATAAATATTTAGAAGATAAAATTAATTTTGCAATAAAGAATGAAGAAGAACTTAACGATAACGCTTCGCCTGCGCTTTATGATATTCGTCGTAAAATAGCAGGAAAACAAGCAAAGTTACGCGAAAATCTTGAAAAAATTATAAAAGGACCTACCGCCAAATATTTGCAGGAAGCCATTATTACTCAGCGTGACGAACGTTTTGTAGTGCCTGTAAAGGCGGAATATAAGGGACAGGTAAACGGTATCGTTCACGATACTTCTGCTACGGGGGCTACTATATTTGTAGAGCCTATGAGTGTAGTTGAAACTAATAACGAAATCCGCGTTTTAAAGCTTCGCGAAAATGAAGAAATCGACCGCATTTTAGCCGAGCTTTCGAGTGAAGCGGGTGGATTTTGCGACAGTATAATTCCGTCTTACGAAGCCTTAGTAAAGCTTAATTTGATATTTGCAAAAGCACGTTTGGCTTATAAAATGAGAGCGGCTATGCCGAAAATTAATAAGGACGGATATACTTATCTTAAAAATGCACGACATCCGCTTATTAACTATAAAACTGTAGTGCCTATTACCGTAGAGCTTGGCAAGGATTATAATACATTGGTTATAACAGGTCCTAACACGGGCGGTAAAACCGTAACCCTTAAAACAATAGGTCTTTTAACACTTATGACTATGTGCGGTCTTATGATACCATGTGATGATGGTAGTCAGGTTGCAATATACAGCTCGGTTTTTGCGGATATTGGTGACGAACAAAGCATAGAGCAGTCACTTTCAACCTTTTCTTCGCATATGGTTAATATTATTTCAATATTAAAGCAAGCCGACGATGATTCTTTGGTGCTTTTTGATGAGCTTTGCGCCGGTACCGACCCTATCGAAGGCGCCGCCCTTGCAAAAGCAATTTTAATGCGACTTTCCGCCTTTGGTAGCCGTGTTGCCGCAACTACCCACTACCCCGAGCTTAAGTCTTATGCTATTGATGCTGTGGGTGTAGAAAACGCATCTTGCGAATTTGATGTTGCAACACTTAAGCCTACATATCGCCTTATTGTAGGTATGCCGGGTCGTTCAAATGCCTTCGCAATTTCGGGTAAGTTGGGGCTTGACAGCAGCATTATTGAAACCGCAAAGCAACAAATTAACGAAGAAGATTTACGCTTTGAAAAGGTTGTGGCATCATTAGAAAAGGCAAGAAAAAAAGCCGAGCGTGAGCACCAAACCGCAAGAAAGCTTAGAGCCGAAATTGCTGAAAGTAAAAAGAAAATTGAAATGCGCGAGCACGAGCTATCGCTTAAAACCGAAAAGCTTATGGCAGATACTCGCGAAAAGGCTAACGTAATAATAGAAAACGCGAGGTATAAGTCTTCGCTTCTTTTAAATGAGCTTGAGGAAATGAAAAAACCCATAAATGCCGAAAACTCGGCAAAAATGGCAGAAAAGGCAAGGGGTATGTTTAAAAATACACTAAAAGAACTCGAAGATGAAGCTAACCCCGTTGTTAGCCATAACGTTGCGGGAGAAAAGGTGACTACTCTTTCTAAAGGAGATATTGTGATTATTGCCGATATTAACCGCGACGCTACTGTTATTGACGTGAAAGAAAACAAGAAGCAGGCTTACGTTATGTCGGGCTCTATAAA
>JBGVDY010000150.1:0-9722 GCA_045119585.1 Acutalibacteraceae bacterium
GAAAAGCATGGTGCACTTTCTCGCTCAATAAAGTATATAGGCGAACACTATAGTGACGATATACACATAGCAACTTTGGCTGAAATAGAACATTTAAGCGTTTCAAGGTACAACTTTCTTTTCAAGCAACAATTTGGTATGCCACCCACAAAATATATATTAAAGCTTAGAATGACATCTGCGAAAGAGCTTATAAGTTCTACCGACCTTTCTATTAAACAAATAGGAATTATGTGCGGTTATGATGATGCACCGTTTTTCACTAAAACCTTTAAGCGATATTTCGGTGTATCACCTATTGAACATAGAAATTTATATATAGAAAAGCGGTAAATATTACCTTAAAAAAAGAAACGACAATTTTTTAGGAAATTGTCGTTTCTAATTGGCGGAGACGGAGGGATTCGAACCCTCGTCCCTCAAGGGGCATCATGATTTCGAGTCATGTCCGTTATGACCACTTCGATACGTCTCCATATATGTTAAACTCCAAAAGGAGTATTAACGCAATATTTAATTTTCACAAAGCGGACAGCCTGTTACGTTGCGCGCCCGAAACAATACAATTATTATAAATAATTGACATCAAATTGTCAAGTACAAAAAAGAGCCGCCAAGCAATATACAAATATAATTGCTCGACAGGCTCTTTATTTTTTGAATTTACAGATAAAACTATTTTGTGCCGAATAAACGGTCGCCCGCATCTCCAAGGCCAGGTAAAATATATCCGTTTTCGTTAAGCTGTCTATCCAAAGTAGAAACGTATATATGTACATCAGGATGAGCTTCTGCAACACGGCTTACACCTTCAGGTGCACCAATTACTGCCATAAATTTAATATTCTTGCAACCGCGCTTTTTAAGCTGAGTAATAGCATCACAAGCACTACCGCCTGTAGCAAGCATTGGGTCGATTACAAGCACAAGCTTATCTTCAATACCGTCAGGCAATTTGCAATAATATTCCATGGGTTCTAAAGTTTCTTCGTTACGGCAAAGTCCTATATGACCAACCTTTGCTGAAGGGAAAAGTACGTGAACGCCGTTCACCATACCAAGACCTGCACGAAGAATTGGAACAATAACAATAGAATTATCCTTAACCATATACTGTGTACAGGTTTCGAGTGGAGTCTTAACCTGACACTCAACGGTAGGAACTCCCTCACGCAAGCTTTCAAAGGTCATAAGAGTGGTAATTTCTTCAACCAATTCTCTAAATTCCTTCATGCTTGTTTTTTCGTTACGTAAAATAGCAACCTTATGTTTTATAAGTGGGTGATCAAAAATTGTTACGTTATCGTAAGTTTTCATTAAAATTACTCCTGATTTTTCTTCTTAGCGTGAAGAACAATGTTTACAATGATGCCGAGAATAAGTGAGCCGGCAATAGCAGTAATTGTAACCTTACCGATAGCCATTGCCATACCACCTATACCGGGGATAAGGATAGCAGATACAGTGAAGAGATTAGCGTTGTCTTCAAGGTCAACCTTTTGAATCATCTTAAGACCTGAAACAGCGATAAAGCCATAAAGGGTAATACAAACGCCACCCATTACGCAACCGGGAATAGAATCAAGGAATGCAACGAAAGGTGATACAAAAGAAATTAAAACTGCCATAATAGCGGTGGTAGTGATAGTAGCAACAGAAGCGTTACGTGTAATAGCTACACAACCAACTGATTCACCATAAGTGGTGTTGGGGCAACCGCCGAAGAAAGCACCTACCATAGAACCTACGCCGTCACCAAGAAGTGTGCGATGTAGACCCGGGTCTTCAAGAAGTTCTTGATCGATGATAGTAGAAAGATTCTTGTGGTCTGCAATATGTTCAGCAAATACAACTAAAGCAACAGGAACATAAGCCACAGCTATAGTAGCAACATAAGAACCATTGAAATCTTTAACGCCTTTAAGTGCTTCAAGGAATGTAAACTGTGGAACAGCGATAAAGGTCTTTAAGCCAACGCCGTCAGCTACGAGAGCCTGGAAGGGAGCGAAGTCAACAATCTTAAGAGCATCGTTACCGGTAGCATAACCGATAGCGGTGAAGATCATACCTACAACATAGCCTGCAAGGATACCAATGATGAATGGAATAAGCTTAGTCATCTTCTTACCGTATGTAGAGCAAATAGTTACTACAAACAAGGTAACCATAGCGCAGATAAAGGATACCCAAGCAGAAGTGCTCATAACGAAAGAGCCATTGCCATCCTGTGGACCGTAAGAGAATACATCCTTAATAGCAGCGCCTGCAAGAGAAAGACCGATAAGAGCAACTGTAGGTCCTATAACAACTGCGGGCATAAGTTTGTTTATCCACTTAACGCCAACTAGTTTAACAATAATAGCAATCACTACGTAAACAAGACCTGCAAAAATAGCACCAAGGATTATACCAAGGAAACCTAAAGAAGCCGATGTAGCGCCTGCAAAAGCAGCAACCATAGAGCCAATGAATGCGAATGAAGAACCCAAGAATACAGGGCTGCGGAATTTAGTGAAGAGTTGATAAACTATTGTACCAACACCTGCACCGAAAAGAGCAGCAGAAGCGCTCATGCCGTTACCAACGATTGCGGGAACTGCAATAGTTGCTGCAAGGATTGCAAGTAATTGCTGAATAGCAAAAACTATCATAGCGCCGAATTTGGGTTTATCGTGTATGCCGTAAACCAATTTGTTTTCCATAGAAAACGCCTCCAAATATTTTTTTAAGCGAATTTTTTCTCGCCCTTATGTGACATTTTACCACAAGATATTGTGTTTTGCAAATACAAAATTCATAATTTCGACACAATTATTTATTTTTATGCAAAACATATAAAAATAGAACAAATTTTTCTATATGATGGTTATATCGACTTTATAATAATTTCATTTAAAGAGCGCTTCGGAACGTTTAAAGTGTCACCTTGCAAGAAGTATTTTACGTCGCCGTTTTGCATTTCGGTTTCCGTGGGATTTTCTTTAGGATATCCTAGTGCTACCACGCAAGAAATTTCTAAATCATCGGTCAAGCTTAACACTCTTTTAAGCTTAGGACGTTCAACAGATGCCAACCAACAAGCGCCAACTCCATCCTCTAAAGCGGATAGAATAATATTCTCTACAGCGGCTCCCACATCCATATCATAATTAGCTTTACTGATATTATGATCAACACAAACCACTATGTAAGCGGTGGGTTTTTCATCTTCCTTTGGGGTATATTCGCCCTTTAAATAACCTGCCCATTTAAGCAAAGAAAAAACTTTATCCGTATTTTCCTTATCAGCTACTATAGCGTACTTAAGCGGTTGCAAATTAGCGGCACTCGGGCATAGTCTTGCCGATTCTATATATGTAGCAAGCTGTTCTTTAGATATTGGCTTTTGTATAAACTTTCTTATGGTTCGTCTTTTTTTAATAAGCTCTTTTACTGTCATAATCATCACACACCTTTGTATACATTATATAACCTAACATATTCTCTTTCAAGTATTTAAAAATATTGAATTTATAATAAGTTTATTATATAATGATATTAAACCATTAAAAATAGGGGGAATTAGTATGAAATGTAATAATTGCGGTTTCGAATATGAAGACAGCTTGAGAGTTTGTCCTAACTGTGAACCCAATCCTATGCCTGTAACAATTAGCCTTAATCCTGCGGCTGACAAGGTAAGTGCCGCGATTACAGATAGCCTGTTTTTAGTAATGTGTATTTTGATGTCGGCTTCTTGCCTATTTAGTCTAATAGTAGGCGGTCTTCCTACATTAAATATATTGTTTACTATTTTTATGTGGCTTGCATATGTTCAAGCGCGCAAAGGAATACTCGATTCAACCCATCTTCGTTCGCTAAGCGGTACCACCTTTGCAATGTATGTTATAAACTATGTGGCTGCGGGATTAGTTGCCTTGGCAGGATTTATAATTGCTTTTGCATTAAGCGTTATTGTTCAAAGCCCTAATTCACTTGAAGAAATTACGAGCCTTATGGAAATAGAAAATCCTGCAATATCCCAATTTGTGACAAATATTATTATCAAATTTGGCGGTCTTATTGGTTTTATTATTATAATAATTGCCGCTTTAATGATAGTGCTTAATATTTTTAGCTACAATAAGATACATAAATTTGCAAAATCGGTTTACCAAAGTGTCGATATGAATACCATTGCCTTCCAAAATGCTAAAACCGCAAAGGTATGGCTTTACATTATAGCTGCGTTTACTATTGTTTCGACTGTTTTTGATATAAAAAGTACCGATTTTGAAAGTCTTTCTTACTTAATTTCTGAAATTTGTAGCGCTCTAACGGCAATATTTGCAGGTGTGCTTATTGGCAAATACTTGCAAGAAGAAAACTAATAATTTTAAATTTTAAAACCAAATGGAAGTGTTGTTAAAATGATCAAAGCCACAAAGGAAATTTTAGAACAAAATGAAGCTTATTATGAAAAACGCAAAGCTGAAATTTTAAATACTAAAGACACTATTAAAATCACAGGCACCGCTTTCTACGTTGCAAATGATGGCAACGATAATAACGACGGCAAAACTGAAAAAACCGCTTGGAAAACTATACAAAGAGTAAACCAAGCTGAGCTTAAAGCAGGTGACGGCATATTCTTCAAGCGTGGAGATTTATTCAGAGGTGGTATAGAAGCCGTATCGGGCGTAACATATGCCGCTTACGGTGAAGGCAATAAGCCTAAGCTTTATTCAGGACCCCGTGATTTAGCAGATAAAGAGCTTTGGGAATTATACGACAAAGAGCATAATATTTGGAAGCTTAAAATAATGCTTCGTGACGTGGGTGTTCTTGTTTTTAATGACGGTGAAGCACATACCAGAAAAATGATACCTACCTTTAAAGATGGTAATTTTGTTTTACGTGACAATCCTGACGTGGTTTTTGATATGGCACGTGATATGACAAATGACCTTGACCTTTATTGGTTATATAAAGGTGAATTTAGTGATGACGGTATAGAGCCTGTAATTATACTCTATACCCCTGAAACCTTGGGAGAAATATATTTACGTTGTGATAAAGGTAATCCCGGTGAAGTATATTCTTCCATTGAAGCTTCACTTCGCATTAACGGAATAAGAATTTCGGGAAAAAGCGACGTTACCGTTGATAACTTATGTATTAAGCACGTGGGTGCGCACGGCGTAGGCGCCGGCGGATTTACAAAGGGACTTACCGTAACAAACTGTGAGTTTGGTTGGATTGGCGGCTCTATTCAATACTACCATGCTGATAGAAACAACCCAAAGGTATTAGGAAGAATAGTTCGCTATGGCAACGCTGTTGAAATTTATGGTGGGTGCAAGGATTATACTGTATGCAATAACTATATCTACGAAGCATACGACGCAGGCATAACCTATCAGTTTGGAAGTACCAAAAAGGTTATGATGGAAGACGTTTTATTTAAAGATAATATTGTTGAAAAATGCGTTTATTCTATAGAATATTGGTTAGGTCAGGCTTGTGAAGATAAAGGCAAAATTAAAAACTGTCTTTTTGAGAATAACATTTTGCGCCTTTCAGGTTATGGTTGGGGCAAACAACGCTATAATCCCGAAACACCAGCGCACCTTAAAACCTTTTCTGCTCAAAATGCGTCTGAAAACTATGTTATTAAAGATAATATTTTCGACCGTGGAACACAAAACTTTTTCCATATAGCGGCCGAAAAAATAGAAGACTGTCCTAAAATGGAAGGAAATACTTATATTCAATATTTAAACGGACCTTTAGGCAGATACGGCAGTAATAAGGATACTACTCCGGAACTTCATATTTTTGATACGGGTGCCGAAGAGATAATTAACAGTCTTTTTGGAGATAAAACCGCAAAGGTTTACTATATTGAAGAGTAATTAAACCCTAAAAGGAGTATTTACAATGATTAAAGCTACAAAGGAATTTTTAGAACAAACAGACGCTTTATTTGAAAGTCGCAAGGCTGAAATATTAAATACTAAGGATACCCTTAAAATTAGCGGTACCGCTTATTATGTATCAAATAGCGGCGACGATAATAACGACGGCTTGAGTTATACTTCCTCTTGGAAAACACTAAAAAAAGTAAACGAAGCCGAACTTAAGTATGGTGACGGTGTATTCTTTAAACGTGGCGACTTATTCCGTGGCAATTTATTTGCAAAGCCCGGTGTAACTTATGCTGCTTACGGCGAAGGTGACAAGCCAAAGCTATATTCGGGTGAAAAAAATATGGCCGACGAAAGCTTTTGGGAGCTTTATGATAAGGAACATAATATTTGGAAATACACCGGAAAAATCATCGACGTAGGCACTCTCGTTTTTGACGACGGTATAGCACATTCAAGAAAGCTTATCCCAAACTTCAAGAATGGAAAGTTTGTACTTAGAAACGATATAAGCAAGGAATTTGTTTTAAAAAACGAAATGACAAAGGACCTTGATTTGTTTTGTGATTATAGCGAATGTAAAGATGGCGAAGCAGTACCAAGAATTAATATTGAAAGCTTAGGAAACTTATATCTTCGATGTGATAAAGGCAATCCCGGTAAGCTTTATAATTCTATTGAACCGTTACTTCGTTTTAACCTTATTGCTGTTGCAAGCAACCCCGACGTTACAATAGATAACCTTTGTATTAAGTACGTTGGTTGCCACGGCGTAGGCGCAGGCGGTTACGTAAAGGGCTTAAGTGTCACAAACTGTGAGTTTGGTTGGATTGGTGGCGCAATACAGTTTTATAACGAAGAAGGTAGAGTAACCCGTTTTGGCAACGCTATTGAAATTTACGGTGGTTGCGAAAACTACAAAGCCAACAATAACTACATTTATGAAGTTTACGATGCAGGTATTACCCATCAGTATAGGGTTACAAGCAAAACCATGATGGAAAACATTGAATACAAAGACAACCTTATTGAAAAATGCGTTTACGGTATTGAATATTTCTTAGACCAGTTAGAAGGCGAATCCGAAAGCCGCATAAAAAACTGTGTTATGGAGAATAACTTTATTCGCCTTTCGGGCTACGGTTGGGGACAACAACGTCTTGATATTGACACTCCTGCCGCTATTAAGAGCTGGAATCATACCAATATGTCAGAAGATTTTGTGATAAAGAACAATATTTTTGACCGTGGCGATTATAAATTCTTGCATATATGCGCTATTACAGATGAGCACTGCCCCACTGTGGATAACAATACGTATATTCAAAAATTGGGCGGTCCTTTAGGCAAATATGGCGGTTATAATGAAAACGACCCAACGTTGCATACGTTTGATATGCAGGCAAAAGAAAAAATAAACAATATTTTTGGTGATAAAAACGCTAAGGTTTATTATATCGATTAGAGGTGCCTTGTTATGATTAAATTAACAAACGAAAAGGCTTTAGAATTTGATGCTTTATTTGAAGAACGCAAGCAAAAGGTTCTAAATACTAAAGATAACCTTAAAATTACAGGCACCGCTTACTATGTTTCAAACAGCGGTGATGATAATAACGACGGTCTTACAGATGCCACCGCCTGGAAAACACTCAAAAAGGTACACACGGCGGAGCTTCAGCACGGCGACGGCGTATTCTTTAAACGCGGAGATATTTTCCGCGGTTGTTTCCACACTAAAGCAGGAGTTTCTTACGGAGCATATGGTGAAGGTATAAAGCCAAGGATTTATGCGGGTGACAAGAACTTAGCTGATAAATCGTTATGGGAATTATACGATAGCGACCACAATATTTGGAAATTAAAGGAAAAGCATCTTTGCGTAGGTACACTTGTATTCAACGAAGGTGAAGCCTGTTCAAGAAAGCTTATACCAAGCTTTAAGGACGATAAATACGTGTGCCGCAATGACACAAGTAAGGAATTTGATATCGCACGCGATATGACGGAAGACCTTGATGTATTTTGGTATTACGTTGATACCCTCACAGACGGTGAATATAAGGTTCCAAAGCTTGTTGACGAAGCATTGGGCGATTTATACCTTCGTTGCGACAAGGGCAACCCTGCTGAAGTTTTTAGTTCTATTGAACCTTTGTCACGTCGCCATACTATACGCTCAAGCGAAAATAAGGATGTAGTAATAGATAACCTTTGCTTTAAATATATTGGTATGCACGCTATTGCCGCTGGCGGCAACTGTGTACCAAATCTTACTGTTACCAACTGTGAATTTGGTTGGATTGGCGGTTCTATTCAGTTTTATCATTCCGACCCGAATAACCCCGAAAGATGCGGAAGCGTTGTACGCTTTGGCAACGCTATTGAAATCTACGGCGGTTGCAAGGGCTATGTTGCACGCAACAACTACATTTACGAGGTATATGATGCGGGTGTTACCCATCAGGTGGGAAGTAAAAGCAAAATAATGCAGGAAGATATAGAATATAGCGACAACGTTATTGAAAACTGTGTTTATGCTATAGAATACTTCTTAGGTCAAGGCGGCGAGGAAAAAGGCAAAATTATAAATTGTATTATGAAAAACAACTTTTTGCGCCGTTCAGGTTACGGTTGGGGTAAACAACGACCGGATATTACCTGTCCATCGTTAATTAAGAGTTGGGATGCAACTAATTTATCTGAAAACTTTGTAATTAAAGATAATATTTTCGACCGCAGTACCCAAACGTATCTACATATCAGCGCCTTAAATGAGGAAGACTTCCCAACTGTTGATAACAACACCTATATCCAAAACTTAGACGGTCCTTTAGGGCTATTTGGTGCCAGTAAGAACGGACCCTCTAAAATGTATAAGTTTGATAAGAACGCAGGCGAAACCATTAAAACTATTATTGGCGATAAAAACGCCAAGGTATATTATATTGAATAAAGGAGCACAATAAATGATAAAGGCAACAAAAGAAATTCTAAATAGTTATAACGACCTTTTTGAAAAACGCAAAGCCGAAATTTTAAACTCTAAAGACAACCTTAAAATAAGCGGTACCGCTTATTACGTTGCAAATGACGGTGACGATAATAACGACGGTAAAAGTGTAGATACACCTTGGAAAACCTTAGACAAAGTAACCAATGCCGATTTAAAAGCCGGCGACGGTGTATTCTTTAAACGTGGTGATTTGTTCAGAGGCTCATTTGAAGCGCATGTCGGTGTAAGTTACGGTGCCTACGGCGAAGGCGAGAAGCCTAAATTCTATTCTGCAGATAAACCGCTTAATGATAAAGCTCTTTGGGAGTTATACGACAGTGAGCACAATATATGGAAGTTAAAAGAAAAAATCCTTGATGTGGGCACTATTGTTTTTAATGACGGCGAAGCTCATTCAAGAAAGCTTATTCCAACATTTAGGGATATGAAATATGTTTGCCGTGACAATGAGCAAAAGGATTTTGACGTTAGAAATGAAATGACTGAAAATCTCGATATTTTTTGGTTTTTTGACGGCAATTTATCAACTGAACCAAGCAAGGGCGAAAACTTCCCTATACCTACCTTCAATGATGAGAGTTTGGGCGATTTATATCTTCGTTGTGACGAAGGTAACCCTGCTGAAGTATTTAATGAAATTGAACCTTTGGTACGTCGTCACGCAATAATGTGCTGCGATTATAGAGATATTACTATAGATAACCTTTGTATAAAATATGTTGGTATGCACGGTGTTTCGGCAGGCGGTATTGTAGTTAACTTGACTGTTACCAACTGCGAATTTGGTTGGATTGGCGGTT
>JBGVDY010000151.1:0-1968 GCA_045119585.1 Acutalibacteraceae bacterium
GATTTTATTTTTCACTTTTACTATAAACTTTCCTAACATCAAAAGCGGCGTTGCGAAAACAAGCCAGCCTCGACCGCCACCCAACCAAGTATTACAAAATTCAACAAAATATTTAAATAGGGGTATCTGGTTCCCAATAAAAGAATAGCTTTGCATTAATGCACTAATAACATATAAAACAACACCAATAACAGCAGCTAGCCAAATTGGTAGTTTTTCGGTTATCCAGAAGGCCAAAATCAGGCCCACCGCCAAAGAAGGTAAAAACCAAATTGTGTAAAAAGTTGAACTAAATATCCATCGCTGTAATTCCGATAAAACAAACTCGAGAGATATATTAACCCAGTCCCACTTGACAATTTGATATATCAAATATGGAATACTCCAAAGCGCATATACTGTTAAAATACGTTTTACTTGGTTAGATACAATCTGCCATCTCTCGTTTGTGTTGTCAACTATTTCTATTTTATTGAATGTTAAAAATCCGCTTATAACCATAAATAACGCTACTGCCACGGCATAAAGCGACAAAAAATCTTCAAAAAGCGGATGTATAGGACCATGCTCACTAAAATAATGGTAAAAAAGAATTAAAAGCGCACACAAAAATTTACCAAGATCTAGACCATTGTAATTTTTCTTAACTGCTCCCATACCTATTACCCCATTGCATTTCTTATACAATTGATTAAAACTTCATTCATTTTATCTTTACTGTGGTGCTCTACTCCACATTCATATCCTTTTTTACTATACTCTTTTATTTTTTGAGGATTTTCAATCAACCACATCAGCTTTTGCTGTATCTCTTCATAAGAGGATGCTGTTATTGCAGAATCATATCTATCGAAATAATCTATTGGTGCTATATCCTTATCCCCAATAGCAAATATACATTTCCCATTCTTTAAATAATCGGTTATTTTAGTAGAGAAGGAAAGGCGCGCGGTGTATTTGTATTTTTTCTCTAAGCTTTCAACAAAAACCAGAATATCCGCTTCGCGTTGCACTGCGCCAACCTCTTCAAGCGAAAGCGCCCCCTTAACCTGAGAAGCACCCCGGTTAAGAAGCCTTTTTTGTTCATCTGTCACGGTGTCGGTCGTATAGATATCAAGCTCTGCTTTAATGCCATTTTTATTGATTTCTTCCAACGCTTCTGCAATTTTAGCAAGTGAAAGCCAACGGCCTATTATAAGCTTACCGGTATAAACCATTTTGATGGGGCTATTTAAAGATTTTTCTTCAAAACTTACTTTTGAAAAATCTATTCCCTTTGTAAGAATTTTGCAGTCTTTTTTGAAAAGATTATCATACTCTTGCTTTTGCTTGGGACTTATAACCATAATTTGAGAAGCGTTTTTAAATAGCTTTTTTTCGTGATGTCTAAGCCAACAGCGCAAAATAAGTTCTATAGGTGCCTTATGTACAGATTTATATGAAAAATTATCATCCGAAACATAAAGAACAACCGGTTTTTTTGTGTAATTTCTGATAAAATTTTGAAGCCTGTTCATATACGCGCAAGGATATATTGGAAAGAATAAAACATCAGGATTGAAATCATCCAAAAACGTTTTTAATTCTTTTGTTTTCCATTTACCGACCCACCAAATAATTTCGCGGGCAAGCGAAAGAAAAGGACTGCGTTTTTTGGAATATAGTTTATTTTCGTTGTTAGCCTCTAAGGTTTGTTCTATAGAGTTGGCTACTGTTTCACCTGTTTTAAGTTTTCTGTTAACAATGCTTTTTATAACCTCGGGTTCGGAAATACGGAAAAATTTATCGCAAATTTTAGTATTTGGCAATTTTGCGCGTGTATATATATGGGCAAGCGAATTTTTATCCCAACCATCAAAAAAATTGATTAGTGTGTTAATGCCTGTATTATCAATCCAAGGGTTTATACCTACGACCAATACCTTGGGACTTTTCACGGTGTTCACCTTACTTTCTGTAAAATCTTCA
>JBGVDY010000152.1:0-8313 GCA_045119585.1 Acutalibacteraceae bacterium
TAATGGATAATATTATTGAAGTTAAAAACGCAGTTTATGAATACGTAGATGAAGAAGTTGTTAAAAGAGCGGTAGATAACGTTTCACTTTCCATAAAAAGGGGAAGCTTTACGGTAATACTTGGTCATAACGGCTCGGGTAAATCTACTTTAGCTAAGCTTTTAAACGGTCTTTTAAAGCCTACAGATGGTGATGTTTTAGTTGACGGCATAAACACAAAAGACGAAGATAAAGAAATTGAAGTTAAGCGTAAAGTGGGCATGGTATTCCAAAATCCCGATAATCAGCTTGTGGCTTCAATTGTTGAAGAAGATGTTGCCTTCGGTCCTGAAAACTTGGGGCTTGAGCCTTCAGTTATTCGCGAACGAGTAGATGATGCATTAAAAAGCGTTGGTATGTACGAATACCGCGAGTCAACCCCGCATCGACTATCTGGCGGACAAAAACAAAGAATAGCCATTGCAGGCATTATAGCTATGGAGCCTTCGTGTCTTATCTTGGACGAGCCTACCGCAATGCTTGACCCCAAGGGCAGAAGAGAAATTGTATCAACTCTTCATAAGCTTAACAGGGAAAAGGGTATTACGGTAGTCCTTATAACACACTATATGGAAGAAGCCGAAAATGCCGACAGGGTAATGGTTATGAATGATGGTGTTATTATTGATGATAACACCCCTAAAGAAATATTTAAAAAGGTTGAAGTTTTAAAATCGGTAGGTCTTTCGGTACCACAAACTACAGAGCTTTTATATGCACTAAAGCAAAATGGCTTTAATGTTTCTACCGATGTTTTATCAATTGAAGAAACGGCAGAAGCAGTCGCTTCGTGCTTGGAGGAAAAATAATTGGCAATCTTAGAGGTTAAAAACCTGACTTATACCTACGGCACCGACGCCTTTTTTATAAAGGATGCAGTAAGTAACGTAAGCTTTAGTATAGACGAGGGCGAGATTGTGGGCATAATCGGGCATACGGGCTCGGGTAAATCTACACTTGTTCAGCATTTGAACGGTCTTTTAAAGCCTACAACAGGTGAAATTTTTATTGAAGACAATAATATATGGGAAAACCCTAAAGAAATCAGAAAAATACGTTCTAAAGTGGGGCTTGTTTTTCAGTATCCTGAATATCAGCTTTTTGAAGAAACGGTATTTTCAGATATAGCCTTTGGACCTAAAAATATGGGAATAGAAGGCGAAGAACTTGAAAAACGGGTTATAGAAACCTGCGAAATTATTGGTGTAAAGCAAGAGTATTTGCAGAAATCTCCGTTTGATTTATCGGGCGGTGAAAAGCGTAGGGTAGCCATTGCAGGTGTAATGGCTATGCGCCCTAAAATAATCGTTTTTGATGAACCCACAGCCGGTCTTGACCCTAAGGGCAGGAAGGATATTATGGAGATTATTTATAATTATAGAAAAGCTACGAATGCTACTGTAATTATAATTTCTCACAGTATGGAAGATATGGCTGTACTTGCAGACAAGCTACTTGTAATGAACAAGGGAACTCTTGCAATGGTTGATACTACAGAAAATGTGTTTAAAAACGGTGATAAACTTCGCGAGATGGGTCTTAACGTGCCTATTGTTACCCGTGTTTTTGATATATTAAAACAAAAGGGTATTAACGTACCCGATGACGTATTCACGGTAGAGCGCGCAGTAGAGGCACTTAAAAAGATAAAGGATGGTGAGTGAGGTGCTTAGAGATATAACCTTTGGGCAGTATATTGAAACTAAATCACCAATCCATAAAGCAGACCCACGTGTTAAAATGCTATTACTCATTTTTATAGTGGTGTTAATATTTTTAGCGCAAAATATGTATGGTCTACTTTTATCATTGGTTTTTGTAGCTATAGTGATTTTGGTTACTAAAATACCGCTTAAAACCTACCTTAAAAACCTAAAAGCCGTTTTGCCTATTATATTGCTTACTTCTATAATAAATATGTTGTACGGTGATGCCGACAGCGGTATTTTATTGGAAGTATGGAAGCTTACCATTACTTACGGCGGTCTTTACAGGGCTGTTTTTATGGCACTAAGAATTATGCTTTTAATAATTATAAGCTCATCGCTTACCTATACTACAACTCCAAATGATTTAACCGACGGTATAGAGCATATTTTAAGTCCTTTGAAGTTTATAGGTCTTAAAAGTGCAGTGCACACTTTGGCACTTATGATGACAATCGCACTAAGATTTATACCGACCCTGGTTGAAGAAGCCGAAAAGATTATGAACGCGCAAAAGGCAAGGGGAGCCGACCTTGAAAGCGGTAGTATTATAGAGCGTATAAAGGCGCTAATCCCAATTTTAATACCTTTGCTTATTTCTTCGGTAAGGCGCGCTTATGAATTGGCAGAAGCTATGGAATGCCGTTGCTATAATGGCGGTGAAGGTAAAACCCGTATGAAGCAGTTAAAGCTTACGGCAGTTGATTTTGAAATTGTGGCGGTTACACTAATTTACGGTGCGGCTGTTATTCTTATCAATATTATTCTTTAAAAAAGGTGGTGCCTTATGAAAAGAATGCTAATTACAATTTCATATGACGGCACCGCATATCACGGTTGGCAGTCCCAACCAAACGCTATAACGGTGCAAGACGTTATTGAAAATGCTTTATTAGCGCTTTTAAAGGAAAAGGTAATTGTAGTGGGTACTTCGCGTACAGATGCAGGTGTTCACGCAAAAGAGTTTACCTTTCATATAGATTGCGCCGATAATATACCTAAAGAGGCTTTTTTGCGTGGCCTTAACGGTCTTCTGCCGTACGATATAGCAGTAACAGATGTTAAAGAGATTTCGAGCGATTTTCACGCAAGGTACAACGCTAAAGGCAAAACTTATTGCTACAATATTTATAACAGCAATAAAAAAGATCCTTTTAAGCTCAGGTTTGCTTGGCAAATAGAACGCCCTTTGAATATAGAGAAAATGAACGAGTTTGCTAAAGCAATTATAGGTAAACACGATTTTTACGCCTTTTCTTCTTCGGGAAGAACAGTAGAAGATACTGTAAGAACCGTAAGCGAATGCTATGTTACAAAAAATGGTGACGATGTAAAGCTTTATATCACCGCTGATGGATTTTTATACAATATGGTGCGTATAATTATAGGAACGGCGGTAGCAGTATCTGATGGTAAAATAAATGTTTGTGATATTGAAAAAATAATGAAAAATAAGGACCGCGCGGCGCTTGGTATGACAGCACCGCCGCAGGGATTATTTTTAGAAAAAGTACACTATTAGGGGGAGGATTATGGCACAATATAAGAAAAACCGCCATAGCGGTTTTAGATCGGCGCCAAAAGTTAATAAAAAGCGCTTAAAACAAAATAACCTGCGCGAAGATATTTTGATGACCTCCTCCAAGACCCAAAAACCGCAAAAAAATATGAAGGTGGTAAAGGGCAAAAAGCTTGAAACCCAAAGACGGTTTAAACGCTTTTCTTTAGCGGCATTGGTTATAGTTGCTGTGTTGCTTATTTGTGAATGGTGTATTCCCGCAGGTGTTGTAGAAAGTCTTTCAAACACGGTTGCTACTATAGGGTCGGGCAGTTATCCAATATCCTTAGAAAGCTCTACTGCCTTGAATGCAATTTCAAAGGGCTCGTACTATTATGTACTTACGGGCAGTAGTATTGAAGCCTATTCTTCGGGCGGAAAGCGAATTTTCACCTATACTCACGGCTTTGAAAAGCCAGTGCTTAAAACTTCAAAAACAAGGGCAATTGTTTTTGGGCAAAATTCTACCGAAGCATTAATTTTTACATTGAGCGGTCTTCAAAACACGGTGGAAACCAAAGAAAAAATAAAAACCGCAGCTATAGGTGATAACGGCTCGTATGCACTTGTTACCTCGGATGACAGTTATGCCGCAAAGGTTAGTGTTTTTAAGAAAAACGGTAAGCTCATTTACGAGTGGTTTTCATCAAAAGACCTTATTAATAACGTTGCTTTGGCACCGCACGGAAATAAAATAGCGGTTTCAACAATAAATTCGGCAGTGGGTACTTATAATTCAAAACTGCTTTGTTTTAATTTTAAATCATCTTCACCTGAATATCAAAAAAGTTATGAAAACACCTTAATTTATACTTTAGATACTTCCTTTGGGGGTGGCTTTTCAGTTATTACTGATAACGGGCACGATTTTATTAAGTGGTCTAATTATAAAACACAGGAATACAAAAACGATTACACTACCGCAATGTTTAGAAGTGGTACAGGCGGTATGGCGGTTGTTTACAACCGCGAAAACGATAAAACTGATAATCGCATAGCCGTATTCTCAAAAAGCGGTAAATTAAAGTGCGAACTTAAATTTAAAGGTATTATTACAGATTTCGCTTTAAAGGACGGTCATATTTACACACTTAGCGACAGTAAGGTGCATATTTTGGCAAGTGATGGCAGTATTATGAGAAGTGCCGATTATGGCTTTGGTGCGGTGCGAATTTGTCCGTTTAGTCAAAGCGTGACAGCGGTAATTACCGACAACGCAATTTCAAGAATAAAATTAGAACAGGGGGATAATAAATGAGTATTATTATTGATTTGATTATTGTTGCAATTATTCTTTTGGCCGTTGTAATTTCAGCCAAGCAAGGATTTGTTCGCACAATTGTAGGTGCTATAGGCTTTGTGGCGGCTGTGGTAATTGCATTTACTGTAAGTGAACCCTTGGCTCAAACTACATACGATAAATTTATCGAACCGAATATTGTAAGTTCTATATCCGAAACAGCATCAGGTACCGTTACCGATACGGTAGACGGTGTTTGGAGTAATTTACCTGCTTTTGTTACTGATAATTCTGAAAGCTTTGGTATTAATAAAGAAAGTATTAAAGAAACGCTGAAAGAAAGCGGTAAAGTAGATATTAAGGATGCACTTACAAATATTTCCCAAAATACAATAAAGCCTATATTTACAGGACTTGTATCAACAATTTATTCTGTTATACTTATGGTAATATTGCTTATAATTGTAGGCTTTTTAGCAAAGCTTTTAAACAAACTATTTTCGTTTAGCTTAGTAGGTAAGCTTAATACTACCTTGGGTGGTGTTATTGGCTTTGTAAAGGGGCTTGTAATTGCCTTGATTGTATGCGAAATTATTGTTTTAGTTGTTTCTTTTACCGAAAACGGTATTTGGATTTTTAATAACGAAAATATATCAAACACTATTCTTTTTAAATTTTTAACCAACATTATTTAGGAGCCTTAAAAAATGAAACTTTGTTCCAAGTGCAAAAAACGTCCGGCAGTAGTATTTTTATCAGATATGACAAACCCTAATGCAGAGCCAAACGGCCTTTGCCTTGTTTGCGCTAAAGAGATGGGTCTAAAGCCTGTTGACGATATGCTAAAAAAATTAAATATATCTGATGATGATATTGAGCAAATGAGTGACCAATTTATGGATATTATGTCGCTTAATGAAGAAATGGATGATAGCGACCTTAACGACGAAACCTTTGATTTGGGTACCGCACCCGCAATGCCGTTTATTAATAAACTTTTCGGCAACTTAACCGGTGGCGGAGATACCAAAGAAAAGGATAAAACTGAGCCAAAAGAAAAAGATAACGAAACGCCTAAAAAGAAGCGCCGTAAGTTTATGGAGCAGTACTGTACCAATCTTACCGAAAAGGCAAGAGATGGCAAAATAGATGTTATTATAGGCAGAGATAAGGAATTATACAGAACTATTCAAATACTCTCTCGCCGTTCTAAAAACAACCCTTGTTTAATAGGTGAACCGGGCGTTGGTAAAACAGCTATTGCCGAAGGCTTAGCGCTACAAATTGCAAATAAAAAAGCACCTGCAAGACTGCTTGATAAAGAAATTCATCTTTTAGACCTTACGGGTCTTGTTGCAGGTACTCAGTTCAGAGGTCAGTTTGAAAGTCGAGTAAAAGGCTTGGTTTCTGAAATTAAAGAAGCAGGCAATATAATTTTGTTTATTGATGAAATTCATAACTTGGTAGGTGCGGGAGATTCTGCTGAAGGGTCTATGAATGCCGCTAATATATTAAAGCCTGCATTATCCCGTGGTGAAATTCAGGTGATAGGTGCTACCACCTTTAAGGAATATAGAAAGTATATTGAAAAGGATGCAGCACTTGAACGCCGTTTCCAACCTGTTACTATTGAAGAACCTTCTGTTGCAGAAGCTGAAGAAATTTTAATGGGTGTAAAGGGCTACTATGAAGGATTCCACAACGTAGTTATCCCTAACGAAATTGTTAAAAAAGCAGTTTTACTTTCCGAGCGCTACGTAACTGACCGATATTTGCCAGATAAGGCTATAGACCTTTTGGATGAGGCATGCGCTTGTGCAAGCCTTGCTAATAAAGCCATTGATGAACTTTATATAGCGAATAAAAAAGTAGCAGAATATTCGGTTAAATTAGAAGAACTTGAAGCTGATATAGAAAATCCTGATTATGAAAAACAGGCCATGGTTAAATCTGAGCTTGAAAAATATAGAGCAAAATCTGAGGAGCTTTGTTCATCTTCACTTAATAACACCGTAACAGATATGGATATCGCTAAGGTTATTGAACTTTGGACAGGTATTCCTGCTTCTAAAATTCAGGAAAGCGAGCTTAAAAAGTTAGGCTATTTGGAAGAAACCTTAAACGAGCGTATTATTGGTCAAAAAGAAGCTACAAAGCTTGTTGCAAGTGCGGTTAAGCGTTCTCGCGTGCAAACAAGCAAGCAGCACCGCCCGGCATCCTTTATATTTGTAGGTCCTACAGGTGTTGCTAAAACCGAGCTTGTAAAGGTGCTTTCGGAACAACTTTTCAATACTCCTGAAACCTTAATCCGCCTTGATATGTCGGAATTTATGGAAAAGCATTCAGTATCACGTATTATTGGTGCGCCTCCCGGATATGTAGGCTATGACGAGGCGGGTCAGCTTACCGAAAAGGTTAGAAGAAAGCCGTATTCGGTAGTGCTTTTTGATGAAATTGAAAAAGCACATCCCGACGTTTTAAATATTCTTTTGCAGATTTTGGATGATGGCCGAGTAACCGATGCACAGGGAAGAACAGTAAACTTTGAAAATACGGTTATTGTTATGACTTCTAATGCAGGAAGTGAAAATAAGGGTAATCTTTTAGGCTTCGGTAAAACAGAGGGTGATGCTTCAAAGGAAAAAGCGTTAAAGGCTTTAGAGGGCTTTTTACGCCCTGAGTTTATTGCCCGTGTTGATGAGATTGTGGTATTTAATCCGCTTGATACAGAAACTCTTAAGGGTATTGCCGGACTTATGCTAGACGAACTTAAAGACGCTTTAAAGGAAAAACTTATTGAATTTAAGTACGACAAAAAGCTTTGTGAGTATTTGGCTAAGAAGTGCGACTCGGCTAAACGCGGTGCCCGTGACCTTAGAAACCTTATTCGACGTGAACTTGAAAACAAAATCGTTGATATTATTGTTGATAAAGGCGAAGGAAGCATAAATAAAATTACAGCTACCGCAAAGGAAGAAATTATATTAAAAACAGAGTAGAAATATAAAAAACCGTCCCACTAACTGTGGGACGGTTTTTTAGGTTTTAGCAGCAAGTATTACAACCGTTGTCGCAACCGCAACCGCTATTGTTAGAACCCCAACCGCCGCAGCAGAAGAGAATGAGGATTAAGATGATAATCCAAGTACAACCATTATTATTACACATTATAAAGACCTCCTTTTTTGTCTTCATCACATACTATGCAAAAAATTTTTGCGTGTTACAAATTTAGGGTATTGACTTTTCCTGACTTTTGAGTATAATTAAAGTCAGAGAAAGTCAAAAAGGGGAATTTTTGATGCGATTAAGCGATATAATAACAAATGAAATTATGAGAATGCTAAATGAATCGGAGGTAAACACCGCCGAAATTCAGCGTAATGAGTTTGCGGCACTTATGGGTTGTGCTCCTAGTCAAATAAACTATGTTTTATCCTCGCGTTTTACACCTGAGCACGGATATATTATTGAAAGCCGTCGCGGTGGCGGTGGATATATTCGCATAAAACGTATAACCTTAAATCATACATCGGCAATAATGCACATTATAAATTCTATAGGTGACAGAATTGATGCTTTAAGCACGCGTATTGTTATTGAAAATTGCCTTGAAACTAATATTATTGAACAAAAACAGGCAAGACTTATGTATGCAGCTCTTTCGAATGCTGCTTTGCAGGCTGTTCCGCCTGCATTACGCGATTCTTTGCGTGCATCAATCTTGAAGCAAATGCTTTTAACCCTAATTTAAAGGAGGCTTTTTAAAT
>JBGVDY010000153.1:0-1045 GCA_045119585.1 Acutalibacteraceae bacterium
CTTGCGCCAAAGTATATAGTTACAAAATTCACTGTAATATTCTTCGGCAAGCTTTATGGGGTTATTATCAAAAAGCGCAAGCGCCTTTAAAAAGCCTTGGTGATTATTGTCAAGCGCATAAAATTGATTTTGATACTTTACCTCGTGACAAGAGCCAATTATATATTCAAATTGACTTCTGTCAGATAGTGCATAACAATCTTCTTCAATACCTAAATAAATTTCTATATCGTTTTTATATTTTTCTTTTACACGCTTAATTTCATTTATATAGGCTTCAATATCGGTAATACAATAGCTTGTATCAAACGCGGTAGTCATATGCCCTGAAAAACCAAGCGACTTAAAGCCTTTATCTATTGCCGCTAAAACCATTTCTTCGGCGGTATCCTTACCGTCGCAAAAATTGGTATGAGTATGAAAGTTAGTAAGCATTTTCGCTCTCCTTTTTAGCTTTACTACAAATATATTAACACTTTAATACCTTTTTCGCAAGAAAAAAGCATAACATTCGGTATAATTTCATTGCTCTTACCCACTAACCCCCCTCATATTTTGCCACTTCGTTAAATTTGTAACAATATTTTTGCCGAAAATCAAATATTTTTAAAATTCTTTGTTAAATTATTAACAAACCTATTGACTTTATAATTTCCAACGCATATAATAGGATACATATTTTTAAAAAATTAATTTTTGGAGGTCATTATTATGGCAAGAGTTTACAATTTTAGCGCCGGTCCTTCTATGTTACCTGAAGAAGTTTTAAAGACCGCAGCAGCAGAAATGTTAGAATACGGTGAAAGCGGACAATCCGTTATGGAAATGTCACACCGTTCAAAAGAATATCAAGCAATCTTTGACGAAACCGAAGCTAATCTTCGCGAAATTATGAACATCCCCGAAAATTATGAAGTTTTGTTCTTACAAGGCGGCGCTTCTACCCAATTTGCTATGATTCCGTTAAACCTTATGAACAAAAACAATAAGGCAGACTTTATTATCACAGGTCAATGGGCTAACAAGGCTTATAAGGAAGCTGCTC
>JBGVDY010000154.1:0-5034 GCA_045119585.1 Acutalibacteraceae bacterium
TGGCCGATGAAAAACGTGCCGATTTATTAGCAGAAGGCAGTAAGCTATTAGGATTTTAACAAACAGAAAAAAGACGGACTTCGTATGAAGTCCGTCTTTTAATGTCTATTTATTGTCGATTTCAAAATAATCTTCCAATCGGTCAACAAAAGCATCGGCAATGGTTTCGTATTCGTCATCGTCTTCGATTTCGTAAAAATACTCTTCGCCGTCTTCTTCGCCAACCTTAACTATTACAAGCTCTCCGTCGGCTTCTAAAAGCTTCTGTGGGTCGCTAAAAGTTGGTAAAAGTGCTAAATATCTTGCTTCATCGGTTTCAATAGCATCAAGTATTTCAAAACTGTATTCTTTGCCATCATCATCAGAAAGCGTAATTATATCAGGATTATATTCTTTATTATCGGGCATTTTCTTAATCTCCTTTTTTATGGTATTTATATTGTAATATTATTCTTTTAATAAGTCAATAGCTTTATTCTTTTCATACTCTAAAACCTTGCTAAATTGGGTTTTATAAAGTTCTTCATATTTATCGCTTGTTTCTAAAAGCTCGCTGTGAGAGCCTTCGGCAGTTATTACACCGTTTTCAATAACCATTATTTTATCTGCAGCAATAACAGTTGAAAGTCGGTGGGCAATTACTATACTTGTTCTGCCTTGCATAACCTTATTTAGCGCATCACTTATAAGGTTTTCTGAAATAGAGTCAAGCGAAGACGTGGCTTCATCTAAAATAAGTATTTTAGGGTCTTTAAGCACAACACGGGCTATACTCATACGCTGCTTTTCACCGCCGGAAAGCTTGAGTCCGCGGTTACCTACAATAGTGTCAAATTTTTCAGGTAAAGACATAATAAACGAGTAAATATTGGCAACCTTACAGGCGTTTTCTATTTCTTCTTTTGTAGCGGTAGGCTTTGCATATAAAAGATTTTCTAATATAGTGCCGTTGAATAGGTAGGTATCCTGTGTTACTATACCAATATTTGTGCGAAGGTAGGAAAGGTCAAAATCCTTAACGTTTACACCTGCAACCTTTACTTCACCCTTTATTGCATCGTAAAGGCGCGGTATCATACCTATTATGGTAGATTTGCCTGCACCCGAAGTGCCTACAATAGCGTACATTTTGCCTTCAGGCACTTTAAAGCTTACACCCTTTAAAATTTCTTTGTTTTGTTCATAAGAAAAACGAACGTTGGAAAATTCTACAGTAGCTTTTTGAAGGTCGGGCTTTTGGGGATTTTCGGGGTTTTCAATTTCATGCTTGCGGTCAAGGTATTCAAAAATTCTTGTAAACAGTGCTAAAGAACGAACAAAGTCAACCTGTAAATTAAGTAGGGAACGCACAGGTTGATAAAGTCGGTTTACAAGTGCTACCACAACCGAAATATCACCCACGGTAAGGCCGGTGTTACCGCTTTTCATAATAAGAAAACCGCCTGCGAAGTAAATGCATAAAGGTGCTATTTGTATAAACATACCTAAAAATACGTGGAACCAACTGCCTGCACGGCGTTCCTTAATAGTAGTTTTAGTTACCTCATTGTTTATGCTTTTAAACTTTTGGTATTCGGTTTCTTCTTTATTGAAAAGTTTTACAAGCATTGAACCGCTAACCGAAAGGGTTTCGTTTATTTGGGTGTTAAGCTCGTCGCTTTTAGCCTGTGCTTCGCTGGCTAATATCCAACGCTTTTTACCTACTGCTTTGGTGGGGAATATAAGCAATGGTATTACAATTAGTCCAACAATTGCCAAGCGCCAGTCGGTATAAAAAAGATAAAACACACAGGTTCCAACCGTTAAAATATTACTTACTACCGAAGTAAGCAATACTGAAATAACTGCGCTTACACCGTTAATATCGCTATTCATACGGGTAATAATATCGCCCTGCTTTTCGTTGGTGAAAAATGCATGTGGCATACGCTGCAGATGGTCATACATTTCGTTTCGCATATCAAAAATTATTTTTTGCGATATCCATGAATTTATGTACTGCTCTAAAACGCTTATTATTTGTGAAAGCGACAAAACAATAAAGGCAAGTATCAAAAGCTTAACAAGAAGCTTCATATTGCTACCGGCTATAATGGAGTCGACAATCTGTCCTGTTATGATTGAAGGGAATAGACCTAATATAGCCGATATTATGAGAGCGGCAAAAACAAGAAAGAACTGCCATTTATAAGGCTTTAAATAGCCGAGTATACGCAGTAAAAGTTTTTTATCCATTTTAGGTAAGTTTTGTTTTTCCTTTTCGGTTAAAAAGCCACGCGGCCCGCCTAAGTGCATAGGACCACGCATACCGGCAGGGGGCGGATTCATAGGGCGCATATAATCACATCCTTAAAGATTTACATATCCCATAATTTTCATATTTATTTTAACATATTGCACAACAAAAAGTGTGAACAAATGTACATTTTAATAAAACGTACAAAAGTTATCAACTTTTTCTTGACAAATTGTGAATTATTCATTATAATAAAGACAGAAAAGGAAAGGAGGAGCAAAAAAATGAAAGAAGTAACTCCACCTGAAGGGTTTCTAAAATAAAATGAAAGGCGTGATTCCAATGAAGTAATAAGGCTTCATTAAGAAAAATAAATTGATAAATAATTATTAAAATTTATATATAACACCAAACGGGTGATAAAATGAAAGTTAGAAAATATTTTATCAAATAAGCTGTTAAGGTGATTCCAATGTACAATTTAAATTTTTAAAACTTAAATAACTTTTAAATGCAAAACTAACTAGGGGAACGCCCCAAGAAATCAAGCCGATATATCGGTGTGCAAAAAAGAAAATTTTAAGTTACAAGTAAAATTGAATATATAAAGCGGTTATGTAAAAATCATAACCGCTTTTGTTTTTAAAATAAGGCTTGACAATTAAATTTATGTGTGTTAAAATTTTAAGGCTTTAAGGAGTCACGCGCAGTGCGTCTGTATTGCGTGGTGAAGTGAAAATTAAATAGTTTATTCGCGGGTGTGGCGGAATTGGCAGACGCACTAGCCTTAGGAGCTAGCGCTTACGCGTGCAGGTTCAAGTCCTGTCACCCGCACCATATCGAGTGTTCATAACGGATTTGAGTTATCGGCACTCGATATTTTTTTTGTATAATGTAAGGACTTGAACCTACGGTTCTTCACTCTTGCGGTGCCCGACTCTGCCCTCGCTTGGAGCGCGGCGCAATCGTCGACCGCGGCGCTTCCTTTTGCTCGCTGTTACGTCCAACGGACGCGCTCGCAACGTCACCTGTCACCCGCACCATATCGAGTGTTCGTAACGGATTTGAGTTATCGGCACTCGATATTTTTTTGCAATAAACAGGTTTGAAAACAGATATAGGAATAAAAATAAAATGTAAAGTTTTCGTGAATGGCGGGGTATAATTTTACAAAATAATTGCATTATTTTGCTAATTAGTATATAATAACTTTAAAAGTTAAAGGAAGTAAAAATATGAGTAAACAAAAATCTCGTTTAAAATATATTATCACTGCGGCTTTTATTGCTGCGATTTACGCTGCGCTAACCTATCTTGGATCGTTTTTTGGGCTATCTTACGGACCTATACAGGTGCGTTTTTCGGAAGCGCTTACAATTTTGCCAATATTCACCCCTGCCGCAATACCAGGGCTTACAATAGGTTGTTTTATTGCTAATATCGGCTCATTTAATCCGCTTGATATGATTTTTGGCTCTTTTGCAACCTTTTTGGCGGCGCTTTTAACCTATTTTTTAAAGGATATAACATTTAAAAAGCTTCCGCTTTTAGCGTTATTACCACCTGTTGTAATAAATGCTCTTTTAATCGGGTTTGAAATTGCGGTATTTTTCCTGGGAGAGGGGTATTCCTTCTATGGCTTTATTATCTCAGCAATAGAGGTTGGAGTAGGTCAGCTTATAGCCTGTTACGGACTTGGTATTCCGCTTTATTTGGCACTAAAGAGTAAAAAAATTACTAAGCTCAATCTTTTTAAATAAAAGGATGTGAAAACAGTTGAATAGTCTTGTTGTATTTCGTAAAACGATAATGAACCTTATTAAGGTTTTGATTATCGCTTCAATAACCTTTTCTTTTATTCAGGTATGGGTAACACATTATACCGATTCGCTCTTTAGCCGTAACGGTAACTACGTTGTTATTTTCTCGTTTGTATTTATTTTAGTGGTATTTTGTTCGCTTTACAGTGCTTTTAAAATAGGCGTTTACCGTATACATGAACTGGTGTATAGTTTTTCGCTTTCTATTATTATTACAAACTTTCTTATGTATTTGGAATTAAGCCTTATCGCGCGTGAAATGGTAAAAATAGCACCATTGGCAATAAGTGTTTTGATTCAGATATTGATTGCCTTTGTGGGTTGTGTTTGCGCTAATACGGTTTATTTTAAGCTTTATTCAGCCAGAAAATTAGTTGCGATTTTCGATAATGATGCGACCGGTTTTAAGCTTATAAACCGAATGAGTCATATTCCTGAACGCTTTAAGATTGAACGCGGTTTGAACGTTAATACAACGTCTATTGAAGATATTAAAAAAGCAATTAAACCGTATGAAGGGGTTATAATTTGCGATATTGATAAAAATATTGAAAAAGAGATATATGCCTACTGTTATGCATCGGGCAAGCGTATATATATGCTGCCTGCTATAACCGATATTATTATCAACCATAGCTACGAAATACAAATAGGCGACACACCCGTTATTATGAGCCGCAATCGCGGTCTGACTACCGAGCAAAAAATTATGAAGCGCACTATGGATTTGGTGATTTCCGCTTTAGCGCTTTTGATTACAAGCCCGTTTATGATTTTAACCGCTCTTGCAATTAAGCTTAATGACGGCGGTCCGATTTTCTTTACACAAAACCGTATAACAAAGGACGGTAAAATATTTAACGTATTAAAGTTTAGGTCTATGATAGTGGATGCAGATAAGGATGGCGCAAAAAAGGCTGAAAAAAATGACGACCGCATAACCAAGGTTGGTAAATTTATTCGTGCTTGCCGTCTTGA
>JBGVDY010000155.1:0-1977 GCA_045119585.1 Acutalibacteraceae bacterium
CATTAAAAATATTACTAATTATCAACCCTGTCACCCTGAGCGTAGTCGAAGGGTCATGCCCAAAGGCTCACTGGCGCAAAGTGGGATTGTTGGTTAGTAATGATAATATGTGAGTAATTTCGGTTTTATGTGATTTTGTAATGACAAAAATAATATAGTCATTGCGAGTTACGAAGTTACGAAGCAATCTCGTAGTAAGCTTTATCAATTCAAAAGATTGCTACGCCGATAAATCAGCTCACATTGACAAGGGTCTAACGTTGTTTAATTTTTTTAAAAAATTAATATAATAAAAGCTTTTTTTGAAAGGGAGTTTTTTTATGAAAGCAAAAATTTACAAACTGCTTAGCGTAGTATTAGCGGTTATATTGGTTGTTTCTTGCTGCACAGTAGCGCTTACTGCAGTAGCAGAAGATAACGCAAAAGAACCAATTACATACTATGTAAGCCCAGAAGGCGATGATACCGCATCAGGTACATCTGAAGGCGAAGCCTTTAAAACTGTAAACGCTGCAGTTCTTGCTGCTGAAACAGCAGGTTATGGTGCAGGCGATACTGTAAACGTTAAAGTTATTTACGTTGAAGGCAAGATCGCGTATTTAAAATCTGATACCGTAAACACCTTAGATCCTTATGACTTTGCACTTAGTATTTCTTCTTTAACAGATGATATTGCTTCTGTTGGTGTTCAAAACAAAGGTTTTTCTCTTACCGGTGACTTAAGAGTTGAAAACATCAAATTAAACCTAGGTCAAAGTAACTGGGGCGCGTTTGCCATAGGTAATAATGATTTCTATATAGGCAAAAACGTAACAATGCTTGGTAGCGGTAATTATGACTTCGTTTTAGGTCAAAAAGAAAATGATCCTTTTACTGAAGATATGACAGTTTACTTTGGTAGTCGTATAAAGAATATAGCTCAAGGTGCATATTCTAGACCTCTTTATACAAATGTTACAACCTTTATTTACGATAATGGTAGTTATGAAAGTTTTAGTTTCGTAACATCTCAAGCTCGTACAACTCAATATAATGGTACAATTAACTTTGTTCTCAATAACGTGAAGAGCTTTGATCTTACAAATACTTCTAGTAAGGGCGGCGCGTATAGTTTTGGTGTAGGTAAAGCAGTTCAGTTGGTAAATAACTGCGGGGTTGATATTTCTTCGGCTATTAATCTTCTTAGTGAAATGAAGGATAAAGAAGGCAACCCACTACCTTATTATATCTATTCTAATGCTTCCGGTGTAGCTAATGTTATGGAAACAACAAGCACTGTAGGTAAAATTAAGGTGAATTTAAATCCCGCTAATTATGAATATATTGCTCTTATTAATGACGCTGACGAAACTATCAAAGCAGAAATGGATGCCGATGGTTATATTACCGTTAGTGAACCCGGTAAGTATACACTTAAGACTAAGAGATCTGCTACATATTATGTAAGCCCTAAGGGTGATGATACAGCTGTTGGTGATTATGAGCATCCACTTAATTCTATAGATGGCGCTATTAAATTGGCTAATAGTGAAGGATATACTTCTGGTGATACTGTTTATGTAAAGTTATTAAAAACCACTTCACTTGTAGATGACGTTGAAACTGAAGATTATAATAAATTCCACGTTACTACTCCAAGTGCACCTTATGCTTTGACAAGCCACGAATTTAAACTTAAAGTATCTTCATATTCGGATAAAGCATTTCTTCGAATGGCTAACGTTTCTTTGGGTGGTCCAACTGCTTTTGAAAATATTAAACTAATTTGGACTAGCTGGACAACGTTTAACCTTAGAGCATATGATTTTTCTATCGCTTCAGACGTAACATATACCAGTGCATACATGTGTGATAGATTTGTAGCTAGTTGGTCTATATCTAAAACACCGGACGAAGTTAATTATCATCTTGAAACACTTCCTAAGGCGTTTATCTTTGGCGGTTGGAACTACACTACTGGATTTAAGAATGTTAACA
>JBGVDY010000156.1:0-3379 GCA_045119585.1 Acutalibacteraceae bacterium
CAAGAACTTATATCCTTTTTCTTCCAAAGCATCACGAACTGCGCCTAAATCGTTTGGCTCGGTAGAAATTTCAAAAATTTCGCCGTCAAACTCAAAATCTTCAGCACCTGATTCCAAAGCGTCCTCCATAACGGTATCTTCGTTTAAGCCTTCGCCTTCAATAACTATCATACCCTTGCGGTCGAACATAAACATAACCGAGCCCGACTGACCTAAATTACCGCCGCACTTATCAAAATAGTGACGCATTTCACCTGCGGTACGGTTGCGGTTATCGGTAAGGGTTTCTACTACAACAGCCACGCCACAAGGACCATAGCCTTCATAAATGAGTTCTTCATAGCTTGTGTTGTCGCCTTCGCCTGCAGCCTTTTTAATAATTCTTTCAATATTATCGTTAGGCACGTTAGCAGCCTTTGCTTTAGCAATAACGTCCTTTAGCTTGCTGTTTTCATTGGGGTTAGCGCCGCCCTGCTTTACTACAACGGCAATTTCTCTACCTATTTTAGTGAAAACCTTAGCTTTAGCGGCATCGGTTTTTTCTTTTTTTCTTTTAATGTTACTCCATTTGCTATGTCCTGACATAACACCATTTCCTTTCAAAATAAAGAGTTCCTTTTAAATATCACAAAAAGCATTATACTCAAAATTTAGCACTATGTCAATTTTTTTAAGCAAAAAATATAAAACGGCTTCTAAATTAGTAGAAGCCATTTTGAAAACTTAATTATTCTGCAACAATTTCTATTGTTTTAATACCTTTACGTTTAACACCATTTTCATCAAGAACATAGAAATCGCTAAAACTTAGTAATGCACAATTATCTGCAGCAGGTAAAATAGTACAATTGCGGCAAGAACCAACCCACCTATGAAAATGTGAGCATGTACAGTCGTCACCTGTCATAACTTCAAGTGGTTCTGACCAAATTCTGCTATCTAAAAACTGTATAAATAAATATCCTGCCATTTCTTTTCGCTAACACAAAAAACGGAGTGTCCATCACGGCAGGAGCAGCGATATAAAATTCTTTAACCTCACGACTATCACGTGGTTTTCGCTATGCAAAAAAGCAGTTATCATTTTTGATAACTGCTTTTTTAGTAATTAGTCAAGCGCGTATTTAGATTTATACATATCAAAGTCTTCCATAAACTCGCTATTTTCTGAATACTTAATAGCATTAAGATATTTATGTGCGTCAAGCTTATCATCGGGTAACTGCATAGTATAAACCGCTATGTTAGAGCAATGGTCCGAAACACGTTCAAAGTTATTCAAAATATCAGTAAATATAAAGCCAAGTTCAATGGTACACTCGTTATTTTGAAGTCTTTGAATATGCAAGGCTTTAAGTTTATCCTGAAGATTATCAACAACCTGTTCAAGAGGCTCTACATGTGTTGCTAACTTAGTATCATCATTAACAAATGACTCAATAGCAAGGCTTGTAATTTCTTTTACAGCATCGCCGATAACACCAATTTCGTGATTACCTTCAGATGAGAATGAAATACCCTTTGTATGCATTTCTTCAGCAAGCTTACAAATATTAAGCGCATGGTCGCCTATACGCTCAAAGTCACCTATACTGTGAAGCATACGAGCAACCTGGTGCGATTCATTTTCAGAAAGCTTGTTATGACTAAGTCTTACAAGATATGTACCAAGCTTGTCCTCATATTTATCACTTAAAGTTTCTTCTTCGCGAATTTGGTCAACCGTATATTGCTGATAGTTGAATATAAGGTCAATAGATTTGCGAAGAGATTTGCGTGTAAGCTCTGCCATTTCGTTAGTAAGACGGCGACATTCTGATATCGCAAGCGGAGAGTTGTTGAAAATACGCTCGTCCAAGAAAATGGTATGCTGTTGTTCATCCTTATTGGGAACAGCAAATTCACAAAACTTAATAAGTAGCTTCTTAATAGGAAGAAGTAAAACGGTATTTATACCGTTAAATAATGTATGAATTATAGCAACGCCTACCATTGAAACTGCTGCACCTAAAATGCCGACACCTAATGCCTTTAATATATACATTATAATCATACAAACTATTGAGCCAAATGCATTTACCGAGAAGTGCATAACAACAACACGTTTAGCATTTTTATTAGTGCCAAGACTGCCTATAAGCGCAGTAACACAGGTACCAATATTAGCACCAAGCACTAGCGGAATAGCCATTTCCCAAGTAATACCGCCCGAAAGTGCCAAAGCCTGAACTATACCTATTGTAGCGGCAGAAGACTGAATAACGCCTGTAAACACGGTAGAAATAAGAAGTGCTACAATCGGGCTTTTAAGGGTTGCCAAGAAGGTATCAAAGCCCGGGAGTGTACGCACGCTAAGCATAGAATCACTCATAAGGTCCATACCGCAAATAAGAATAGCAAAACCAATAAAAATATTGCCTAAATCCTTTTTCTTATCGCTCTTAGAGAACATCTGCATAGCAATACCGATAAATGCTAATATCGGAGCAAAAAAGCTTGGGTTTAAAATTTCAATATACCACTTACCTTCGAGCCCGGCAAGACTTAATAACCACGCAGTAAGTGTAGTGCCCACATTCGAGCCCATTATCATACCAAAGGTATTACTAAAGTTTAAAAGTCCCGAGTTTACAAGACCTACAAGCATTACTGTAAATGCAGAAGAGGACTGAATAGCAATTGTAATACCTGCGCCTAAAAAGAAACCTAAAAAGTCGTTGGCGGTAACTTTTTTCATTGTTCGCTCAAGACCGCCACCTGCCATAGTTTCAAGCCCACCCGACATTACATTCATACCAAAAAGGAAGAACGTAAGGCCCAAAAGCAAAGGTATTACCATAGAAGTTACTATTTGCATAAAAATTCTCCTTTATAAGAGCGAAAAATTAAAATTCTAATGCTTTTTCAATATAATCTTTAACTTCACTAATCGGCATACGAACAGATTCCATACTGTCGCGGTCACGAACGGTAACACAACCGTCTTCTTCTGATTCAAAGTCGTAACAGATTGAGAACGGGGTGCCAATTTCGTCCTGACGGCGATAACGCTTACCAATAGATCCTGCATCGTCAAAATCTACGCTAAAGTACTTGGAAAGATTAACGTAAACTTCGCCTGCTTTTTCACTTAACTTTTTAGAAAGTGGTAAAACTGCAGCCTTAAAAGGAGCTAAAGCAGGATGTAAACGTAATACAACACGAACGTTTTCCTTTTCGTCAAGTTCTTCATCATAAGCGTTGCAAAGGAAAGCTAAAAGAACGCGGTCCGCACCCAATGAAGGTTCAATAACGTAAGGAACGTATTTTTCGTTAGTTTCGGGGTCAAAATATTCCATAGCTTCGCCCGAATGATTAGCGTGCTGTGTTAAGTCATAAT
>JBGVDY010000157.1:0-1689 GCA_045119585.1 Acutalibacteraceae bacterium
TACCAATTTCAAAAAAGTATTGGGCACAGCCGGTATCAATATCAAGTACGTCACCTATAAGCATATCTTTTGTAATTTTCATTTTTATTATCTCCTTTTGATATTAGTATTAAAATAATTTTGGTGTTTTATCCATATCGGTACGATTATGGTTATAAAGCTTGCGGTTATCCATAGCCCAAAGCCTTGCTGAAAAATCGCCCGATGGGGTAGCTTCTATAGCTTCCTTCATTTCGTAAACACGTGAATCCATCAAGTCAAGCTCGGATAAAAGCTCGGCTTCTATAAACGAAGGTCTTACTGCGGCGCCAAACTCTGGCTCGCCATGGTGGGAAAGCACCATATGTTCTAAAAGCATAGCGATATTTTTATCGGTGCCAAGCTTTTCTGAATAGCGGTTTATAACCATTGCGCCCATTGTAAGGTGTCCTAATAGATTACCTTCTACAGAGTAGCCTGTAGCGATACCTGTGTCGGCAACTTCAAATTCGGAAAGTTTTGCAATATCGTGCAAAATTGCACCTGAAAGTAACAAGTCGCGGTCAACAAATGGGTAAATTTTGCAAACACCTTCTGCTAAGCGAACTATTGAAAGTGTGTGCATTAAAAGACCGCCACGTACTGCGTGATGAAGCTTAAAGGCTGCAGGCCAATATAAAAGCTTTAAGCGGTTATCTTTTAAAATTTCACTTACTAACAGTTTTAGATTTTCATCCGAAAAGCTAAGGGATAGGTTCAATAGTTCATCAAACATATCTTCTGCCGAATAACCCGAACTTTTAACAAAATCAGAAGGGTTAAGGTTATCTTCGGGAGTGGTTGCACGTATGCGCTCTATACGAAGCTGGTCGGCACCGTTATACTGCGATATCGTTCCCCTTACTTTTACTATTTGATTAACCCCATATTCTCCGTGAACTTCGGGTGAATAGCGCCACAATTTTGCATTGATTTCACCATCTGAGTCCCCTAAGGTTATATCAAGATAAGTGTCACCTTTTGAGGATGTCTTTTTATCAAGGCTTTTAATCAAGCAAAAGCCTTCCACTAAGGCGTTATTGTCTATTGGTGTAAAATTCATAAAAAACTCTTTTCTTAATTTTTATTTAATTATACGATAATATTACAATAAATTCAAGCAGTTATTGTATTGATTTAAAATACTTAACGATTCCTTTCGTAATAGCGATAGCCTTTTCGGTATTAACTGCGCTTTTTTTGATGTTGCTAAAATCATAATAGTTAGACATAAAGCCGTTTTCGGTAAGCACCACGGGACATACGGAAACTCTACCCATATAGTAGTAATGCCATTTAAAGGTTTCGTTTTTGTAGATTTTTGTGCTTTTGGTGCTGTTTAAGACATATTTTGTTGCATTTTTAGAAAATGGGTAGTAGTAATATGCACCAAAACCGTTAGGCCGTGAAGAGTAGCTGTCATCGTGGTGAATGGCAATACAGTAATCCGGCTTTAAATCGCGAAGCATATCTATTTTTTCGTATGTAGTAGATGTTGTGTCGCTTTTACGGGTCATATAAACGGTGGCGCCAATAGACGTAAGCTCTTTTTTGATTTTTTTAGCAAGGGTGAGGTTGCGCTCGGCTTCGGTTTTCTTTTTGTTACCAAAACCTACAGCACCGCTGTCTTTACCGCCGTGACCTACGTCTATTAAAATTTTAACACCCTTT
>JBGVDY010000158.1:0-1607 GCA_045119585.1 Acutalibacteraceae bacterium
TGTAAAGGCTTTTCGCAAAGTGCGCGGCCTATAACTGTTAAATCAAAATCATGCTCTAAAAATTTATTAGGTGCAGTAATTTCACCACGGCAAATACTTGAAATACCGCCCGAAAGACCGTAATTGAGTATTACGTTGCATCCAATATCAATAAGATGCATTGTAGCTGCAGCAGCATTAACCTTACCAATTCCGCATAATACCGAAATAACTTCTGCTTTTTTGCCATTTTTTTCAACGATAAATTTGTGCGCTTGTCTTTTTAATATAGTAAATCTTTCATATATACCCTTTTCAATAAAGGTAGCAAAAGGTTTATATTCATCGATGTCGGCTACAACAATGCCAATTTTTAAATTTTCCATAACATCCTCCAATGAAAAAATGGCTACGTTGAGCCATTTTTCTTATTTGATAATTATTTTTCGGATTCTATTTCCTTTTTAATTAACTCAATTTGCGACTTTATATGCGAGATATTATTAACTAAATAATAAATTTGAGTATCTTCAATTTCAGAGTCTTTAATATTATTATAATATAGTTCACCCAAAGCTTTAAAATACTTATTACATTGATTTTCAAGGGTTGCAATGTTATATTTTTGTTTTCCTAAAGTAACAACTTCTTCAGTTTTTTGAGAAACAATTTCTAATGCTTCCTTCGCTTTATTCAACGCATTATCAAAAACATCCATGATAATACCTCCACTTTTAATATTTTAGCATAGTTCAGGTTTTAAATCAAGTTTTATATAAACTGTAAAACTCATTAACACGTTTTTTACGACTTATAATTTCATCAAATTTATCAATATATTCATACGGATATTTGAAGTTGAAAATTCGCTCAATTAAATTACCTGAAGGTTCACGCAATTTTGTAACTGCAGATGCACCGCAAGCAAGAATTGTATGTGTTTCATCCATAATAAATACGTTGTATAGACATTCATATCCCGGTTTAGAATATCCAACGTTTTCAAGATTTCCTACGGTTTTGCTTTGTCTATACATATAATATGGTTTAATATTGTTTTCACATAACGTTTTATAAGCGTAATCTACCATTTGAGAAGCGGTTTTACCCATTTCAATTTCAGGAATTTCACCAATTTTTGTAAGTGTTGATGAACGCTTCATTGATAGCGAATGAACTGTAACACTTTCGGGATTTAAAGATAATACCTTAGATAATGAATTTTTAAAATTTTCAAAAGTATCAGTAGGCAAACCTGCAATTAAATCGGTATTGATATTATCAAAACCGCACTTACGAGCCAAATTAAATGCTTCAACAGTTTGTTCGGCTGTATGGTTTCTACCAATTTCTTTCAAAACACTATTATTCATAGTTTGAGGATTAATGCTTATACGCGTAGCACCAAGTTTTTTTATAACGTTTAACTTTTCTATAGTAATAGTGTCAGGTCTTCCTGCTTCAACTGTGTACTCTCTTAAATTTGAAAAAGAAAAGTTTTCTTTTATTGTAAGCATTAATTTTTCCAATTCATTTGGTCCAAGTGTTGTTGGTGTACCGCCACCGATATAAATTGTTTCAAGTCTTAAATTGTTGTGTTTTGCAATTTTGGCGGTATCGATAAGCTC
>JBGVDY010000159.1:0-3154 GCA_045119585.1 Acutalibacteraceae bacterium
ATTATACTGTCAAAATTTCTATTTGTCAATTAAATCCTTTTAATAAGAGATAATATTACTATACTTTTCAGGCACAACTCCAACCTATACTAAATCGTTCTAATTAAACATTAGTTTCATTATCTAAAAGTTTAATCTACATTCACCATTATAATCTTCCTATTTTTGCCTAAACAAGAAGAGTCAGCATATATAACAATATAAATCATTCATAAGTTAACCCTTTTTACTACATAACTATCGCATGGTTTTCGTTATACAAAAAATAAGCAGTCGCAAAAGCGACTGCTTATTTAATCATTGTTCTATATCGTTATTAATTTTTCTTTTTCTTAATAACAAGGAAGAAAATCAATACGCCAACTACAACTAATGCAACAACAGAAGCAACGATTACCCAAATAATCCAACCGTTATCTGTTTCATCGGCATTTGTTTCAATAGGTGGATCATATTTAAGCTTAACGTCTAAGCTAATATTTTCTTTAATAGTAATTGTTCTGAACACAAATTCACTACCATCAGAATTAATAGCATAAAGCTCGTAATCACCTACAGGAATATCCGCAAATCCGAATGAACCGTTAGCATCAGTCACAGCCTCGCCAACACCTCTTAAACCAACCTTTAAGTCTTTAACGATTTCAAGATTAGGTGTGTAAACCGTACCCTTAAGGTTACCGCTTGGGATAATTTCTTCAACATTATCGCCGTCGGTATTGGTTTGAGTGTCTTCACCCGTATAATCGTTGGTGTAATCATCACCATAATAATCATCACCGGAATTATCTCCAGGATCAACAGTATCTTCTACAACGATACCGCTTGTATCGCTTACAATACTAAATACAACAACGTCATCCTGTGAAATGTATGAAGTAAATCCGGTATGGATATCTTCGTTACCATCTAATACGTACAAATCATAGAAGCCTGTAAGTATAACACCAAAATCAAACTCACCCTTGGCGTTTGTCTTCGCTTTATAAGAGCCTTCATCTGATGTTAGAAGGAATTCAACACCCTTTATGCCCTTACCGTTTTGATCCTTAAAAGTACCCTTAGCCTTAGCATAAGTAGCAAATGCTTCTTCCTGTATAATATCGTCCTTATCCCACCATTCGCCATCTTGCGGGTTGTTTAGATAAAGAAGATACGAAGCATAGCTTAAATCTTTATCCATAAGCTTAAGCACTTGATAACCATTGGTCCATTCAGTTTTACCAGTACCACCCTTATCACCTGAGAAAGTTTTTCCCCAGAAGTCATAGTTAAGGGTTATACCATCAAGACCGTTGTGGAATTTATTTCCATTAACAAATAGGTCTGTCTTATTAGGATCGTCTTTTCTATAACATGTACGATCTAAAATTAATCCTTCATCGTGAGGTGAAAGCTTAGAACCAACAAATAACCAGTTACCTTCAGCATCAATTACACTTTGAGGAACTACAAATTCAGCAATAACTCTACGGAAGTTAGCTCCATCTGTACCAGGCTTACCTAATGGTTCATCAGATATTACTTCAACTGGAGTCATAGAGTGTCTTTGGTCATCATACACGATAGGAGCAGTAAGGTTATATGACTGACTGAAAATAGTATATTCATATACATATGTTATATCGGCATAAAGCTCTGCCCATTGTGCAATATGCTTATGACCACCACCGAGCTTATAATAAAGCATCTTGTTAGGATTATCAACTATTGGGGTGATTTTAGACTTATCAGAAATAACATATTCACCAGGAGCAGCCGATAAATCAACTGTGCCGCCTTCATGTTTTACGGTTGCTTCCTCACCCTTGCGAGTATATGCAACTGCACCATTCTTAACTGCAAATTTACCTTTTTCTGAAGTAAATGCTGCAAAGTCAGTATCTTCGGCAACATTGGTTATATACCATTTACCGCCTTCAACTTCAAAGTTATTAAAGTTTACCTTTGTGTTATATGGTAGCTTAACTGAGTCATCAATAATTACGTTAATTGTGCCCTTAAGCTCAGCACCTGTACCAACAATCTCCATTGCAAACGCTTCGGCTTGCTTAATGGTGATATTAACATTACCTTCATAAACATTAGGTGTATGAGCGTCGCGCTTTTCACCCTCGTTACCGAAGTTGATACCTAACGCACAGTTTGGGTTATCCCAAATAATGTTAAGGTCACCTGTAGAAGTATGACTATGATACGCAGCATAGTAGTAAATTGCTTTTGACATCAATTTACCTCTACAAATGAATGTAATATCATCAACACGCTTTTTACCGCTTGCGTTTGCCCATAAATAAGTTTTGGGAGCAGTAACAATTGAATCGGCTTCAATTGTTAAACTTTTTTCATTAAATATGAACTCAGCCCATTGACCAGTAAGCTCAAGTGATGTGTTCTTAAGAATAGTATTTGAACTTAATACCGCATTCGATTCGCAAATTAGTAACGCTTGTTCAGTTGCAAGAGCTTCAACCACAATTGTAGGCTTAACAGTTGCTACGGATGTACCCCAAAAACTCTTTACACCGGACGGTAAATAAATAGTAGCAACGTCAATTTCTGCTAAACCATCAGCTTCAATAAGACGTGTAGCATCTGCATAAGTTTTTACAGGCTTATCTCTTGTACCAGCGCCTTCAGGACGGGTACCGGCTATAATTTCAACACCTGTTTCTGAATTAACGTAATAATACTTATACTCGGGTGCTCTATCAATAGAAATTGTATAAGTACCGGCAGGAAGAGTAATCTGTCCTTCTAAGCCATTGGCACCATCATAAATTACAGTTTCATTTGTATCAATATTGGTAGCCATAACCTTATGCTCGGCATTATCAAGCTTAACGTTAAATACACCCTTAGTATCAGTAAATGAAACAATTTCGTTTTTACCTGAAATATTATTAAGTACCCACAACTTATCAGCCGGAACACTTGTAAGCTTTGCATCCTTAGGAATAATTTTAGATGCTGCGGAGTTTATAATTTGGAAATAACCATTTTCACCAATAGCAATTTTTTCCGGATCACGGAAGCTAACGGTATTAGCTGCCTTAACATTAAGGTTTAACGCCTTATTATATGTAGATATACCATTACCTGTACCTAAACGGAAAACAGGATTTTGACTGCCATATTCGTAAACAACATTAAC
>JBGVDY010000160.1:0-1784 GCA_045119585.1 Acutalibacteraceae bacterium
GTACAATCATCCAATTTCCCGGCAAGAACCGCCCTTACGTAAGCCATCGCACATTCGCCACTGGCCGCCACTACAAAATCAGTTTGCCCCGTCCCCGCAGCCGCTATATCCTCATGGCTGTTGAACTTTTCAATCAGGTTCAGCATCTTAAACTGCTCCTTTTCGTCGATAAATACTTTGATTGCTTTCATGTTTAACCGTTTTAATTATGCCGTCTCGAGCGTTTTTTCTATATTTACCGCCCGTTATCATTGTTAATATGCTGCAAATGTAAGCAGTTTGCGAATATAAAACAAGCAAATTGAGAATTATTTCTCAAAATGCTTATATATTTATTGAAACACATGGAAAAAACAGAAATGTTAAATGCTATTATACACCATTGCACAGGTGGAAATAAGGCGCAGTTTGCTAATATATTAGGTGTTACACCACAAACAATTAGTTCGTGGCTTAAAAGAAATACTTTTGATATTGAATTAATATTCGCAAAATGCGAATATCTTAACCCTGCTTGGTTACTTAGCAGTGGGAAAGGAGCAATGCTAAAGGAAAGCAGTTCTTTACAAGGAGATTTAGTACAGGTAAGGTCAGTATGTTCTTCACCTGAAACCTCAATAGATAGCACTCTTGACAAACCGGAAACTATACCATTTGCTGAGGCCGCACGAAATGGGTTGCACCCCATCCCGTTGGTGACACGAAAGGCAGCAGCCGGTTTCGGTAATGGCGATTTTTCTATTGAAGAGGCCGACGTAAAGGAGTATTATGTTATTCCTAAATTCAAATATTGCCATGTTGACTTTATGATTGAGGTTTCCGGGCTTTCCATGTACCCTCACTTTAATCCGGGAGACGTTATTGCATGTTCTATACTCCGCAGCACTCAATTCCTGCAATGGAATAAGTGCCACGTAATAGCTACACGTGAGCAAGGCATATTAGTGAAACGACTTATGCCAGGGGAAGACAAAAAACACTTACGCGCAGTCTCAGACAACAAAGAATATCCGCCATTTGACATACCTGTTGACGAGATAACCGGTATCGCCGTTGTGGTTGGCCATGTGGGGCTTGAATAGCCCCTCAAAGGCATACGCGCACAAAAATAAAAGCAAAAAAAAGAAGATATAAGATATAACTTATTAATAACAAGCAGTATAAAGACGTAATTATGTTGGTTGATATGTTTATATAGGTGGCTTTTTCTACCCTCTTAAAGAGGTTTTTTTGTCAAAACAACCGTTTTTCTTACACCTTGTATATTTTTACAGTTATCGAAATACAAGTTTTTGCCCCCTTTTGCCCCTCTTTTAACATTTAAATATATCCCCCTTTTACGCCCCTCTTTTTGTACCCCATTTACAAAAAATAGGCCGAAGCAACGCCACGGGAATAGACGTTACAACGGCCTTTAAAAAGCAATATAACAGTGTTTTAACGACTGCTTCTGATAAGATGGGAGACCACAATACGCGCTCGCTTGGTCATCTTGATACTTCCATCAGTCAAACCGGCATGTAAAAGCGTGCTTTTCTTGATGCCGACCCGGTCCTCATCCAGTGTATCAAACACCGCCGACAGGCTTCCGAAATAGAAGTCTTTCTTCTCAAAAATCAGGTGTATGTGTACTACTTTTATCTCTTGTTTCTCCATACTATTTGGAAATATCTTTTGCACAAAGATACTAAATAACAATTATTTGGAAGTTTTTTATACGTTAAACTTCCAAAACACATCATGAAAAAGCAGTAAAAAGAAACGCCGTCCAAATCGACCTATTT
>JBGVDY010000161.1:0-2169 GCA_045119585.1 Acutalibacteraceae bacterium
CACAGTTATCGCAAATCTTATCGTTTATAGGTTCATCAATTTCTAAAGGAGCATCGGTAATAATAAAGCAATATCTCATAAAAGGGCCGTATTCTTTATTAATAATTTTGCCGCTTAATCCCATTTCGCCTATACCGCAAGCCTTAGCTGCTTTAGCAAAATCAATAATTACGTCAGGTGCGGGTTTACCTTCCTCTACAGGCTCAGCATGAATAAGCTCATAAGTATCCATTACTTCGGGGTTAGTGGTCTTATCCCCTTTTATACGAAGATTTGGTATTGCTTTTTGTAAGCAAGCGTCATAGCCTTCATTTTCAATCATTCCACCTATTTTAAGCAAGAATATTTCAGCCATTTCTTCGTCTATATATTTTACACCCATAGTGGTATACGTATAAAACTGTGACTTAATATCCATTGTAAGATAAAGTCCCTTCGGCACCGCAAAACCAAAACCAATAATACATTTGGCTTTTGGCAAAATCATTTTAGGGTCTTTTTGAATGTCTTCACCCTCAAATATATCAAGCGCACCTATACCACATACACTTGCGCCCAATTCTTCCGCTTTTTTCTTAATTATTTCGGCAGTAATCATATTATCACCTTTTCTGTATTCTCTTTAGAAGTATCACTGTTTTCTATTACTAAAACGGTAGCATCACGACTTACAACTATATGGTGCCATTCGCCCTTCAATACGTTGTAAACAGTATTTAGTTCCATTTTAGTTTCTACTAAAATACCGTCTTGGTTTTTTATATACAAAGCAGCATCTCCGCAAAGTAGAACGAATGCTTCATCAGTTTTTAAATGTCTTTCAAAACAACAAACGCAAGAAAATCTTTCGGAGTATCTTAATAAGCCGATTTTCCATTTTTCATTAGAAACTACGGCTTTAAAATCTTCGCCGTTAAAAATATACTTTTCCATTATCTATCAAGTCTCCATGCTTTTTTTCGAGTACGTAAAGGCTCTTTAAATCGGTCTTCCATACAACCGCCTTTTTTCTCAAGCATAGAAACACAGGCTCTAATACATCCACCGCATTTTGCCATATTGTAACCAACCCAGCTTGGGAAATATTTTTGAAGTGCTGTATAAACCTTCATAATTTCCTGCTCATTTGCAATATCGGTTACACCTTCCATAAGGTCAAGCGCACCGTCTTCATTTTTATCCCAAACTTCCTTTGGAACAAAAGGATTATAATATCTACCGGCATGAGTATAGAAAGCGTAACAACGCCACATGTCTATATCTCCCCATTCAGATATTTTACCTTCAATATCTACAGTTATTGTTTTTCCTGAATTTATTGCAGGGATACAACCACCGGGACACTCTCTTACACATGCGCCACATTTACGGCAAAGCGGCTCTCCGTTATACATTTCGTCATACTCATCAAATTCGGCATCGGTGAATATAAATGCCACACGTTGCAAAGGCCCAAATTCAGGAGTTAAAAGCATTTTACTCCAACCAATTTCACCAAGACCGCATGCCACAGCAGCTAATCTAAACTGAAACTGTAAATCAGGCGGTACGTTATCTTCTCTTGTAGCACGTGTAAACTGCACGTTTCTATGGTGTGCGGTAGAAGTTTTTGCATTTTCATTTACTTCAATTTGTTCTTCAGGAGAAAGTGTGTTGCCCTCACTACCGTCCATATCAGAAACGCAACCACGAGCGCCTGTATTTCTGTAAACAAAAGCTTCGTAACCGCCGTCTTCAATAACTTTACCAACGCTATAAAGTACAGCAGGCGCAAATATTTCGTTTATTCCGCCATAAGCCATAGAGGGATATTGATAAAACTGTGTGCCTTCTTCAATACCTCTTTGAACACCGCGTGGAATACGAAATACAAAGCCAATCATACTTTTAGCTTCAGGAAATAAAAACATTGGGTTCATTTCATCAGGAGCACCCTTCATTCTACTGATAGGCGCAATTCCACAAGCATCCGCACCGGCAGCAAGTGCCGCATCTTTAATTAATTTACTACTAAGCATGTTCATCTCTCCTATTCTAAACTAACCGTAGCATTTTTCTGTATATCGCTGCAATAGGTACATTCATTACAGTTTTTTGAACATTTAAGTACTGTTTTCGCAAAATGTTCCGATATTGTTTTGTTGTCAATAACCTCAGGATAAAAAACAC
>JBGVDY010000162.1:0-5080 GCA_045119585.1 Acutalibacteraceae bacterium
CAAGCTTTTAGAGTACGCTAAACGGGAATTAACTTCACTTTCAAAAGGCGATAAACCCTTTAATTTCACAATGCTTACCGCCGACACTCACCATATTTCAGGATACAAATGTGATTTATGCGAAAACACCTTTGAAATTCAGTATGAAAACGTTTTGCATTGCAGTTCAAAACAAATAAACGAATTTGTAGAATGGATAAAAGCTCAGCCGTTTTATAAAAATACAACTATTGTTATAGTAGGTGACCATCATAGTATGGATAACCAATTCTTTGAAAATAATATGGAAAACGGTCATACAAGAAGAGTTTATAATTGTTTTATAAACCCACGTATAAAACCTAAATCCTCAAAAAACCGCACTTTTACACCTATGGATATTTTCCCTACCACATTGGCAGCAATAGGTTGCGAGATTAAAAACGAACGCTTAGGTCTTGGCACAAATCTTTTCGGAAACTCTAAAACCTTAGCCGAAGAGATAACACTTGAAAAACTCAATTCAGAGCTTAATAAAAACTCAAAATACTATAAACAAAATTTTGTAGAAAAATAAAACGCAAAAAAGCATTCAACCGTTTGGGTTGAATGCTTTTTAATATTATACAGCTTTTGTTTTACTCGCCCTTATATTTTTTACGTGTTGCAAGACCGCCGCGAATATGCCTCTCTTGCTTGTTTTTTTCAAGCACTTCTTTAACAAGTTTATAAAGTTGTGGATTATCGTGCAATAGCCGTTCCGTAACGTCCTTATGTACCGTAGATTTTGAAATTTTAAAAACCTTAGCGGTAGCACGCACCGTATCTCCTGTATCTAAAATGTGCTCGCCTAAAACCACCGATCTTTGAGGAACTATCCTACTCATACAATCAACTCCTAAAAGGACTAATTAATTGTATGTGGATTTATTTTAAAATATGAATACAATCCCGTCATTGCGAGCGTAGCGTGGCAATATCGACATATATCACTTTACTGGATTGCTTCGGCACTTCGTTTCTCGCAATGACCTTGTCGTTAGCGAATGCTAAAATTTTATTTCAATTTTTTAAAATTGATTAAATATATAATTACATTTTACACTTATACTTAAAATTTTTCAACCTATTAATAAACACCCCAAACCGCTGCTTGACTAAAGAAGATAAAAATGTTAGACTTGAAAGCAAGGTGATATTATGAAAAAAATATTGATAATTCATACAGGCGGTACTATAGGCTCGTTTCCGCAAGAAAGTGCCCGAGAGATGAATAAATAAACCGCCGCTAAGACAAGGCAGTTTTTAATTGAAAATTTTGCAACCGGTAAATCTAAATTTGCAAAGTTTGACAATATGCTATTGCCTGCCGATTACCCTTGGCAAAACACCACTTTAAGCGAGAGTATGACGCTAAAAAAGCTTAGCGAACTTATAAAATATATAAACAACCTAAAGCTTTCAAACTATGACGGTATTATAGTTTTACACGGAACCGATACTTTAGCATATACCGCAGCTTTACTTTCGTTTGCTTTCGCCAAAATACCCGTTCCAATATTTATAGTGTCAGGCAACCGCCCACCGCACGATAAATTATCAAACGCGAATGCAAACTTTACCACCGCTGTAGAGCTTATTTGGAGCGGAATAGCACCAAACGTTTATGTCACCTACCGCAATACCGATAATATTATGCGATTATATTTAGCAAGCAATATTTTACAAAGCGAAAATTACTCTGACAATTTTCGTGGAGTAAAGAATAAATTTTTTGAATTATCAAACAAAAAGCAAAAAAATATAGCACTTAAAAAGTGCTTGGAGTTTTCACAAAAACGAGTAGATTTTACACCCGTGAATACAAAAAATATAACCGAACTTTCAGAAAAGGTTTTAATTATAAGACCATATACCGGGCTTGATTATTCGGTTTATGAACACTGTTTCAATACCGATGAATCATTTAAAGCTATAGTTCACGGCACGTACCATTCGGGCACTGTTTCTTACCCCGGATTAGTGCTTAAAAGCGAAGCTGAAAGCCTTTTGATACAAAACAAATTTGAAGAAGCTGAAGAGTTAGAAGCTTTAAGTGCGCAAGAAGCATTATCAAAATACTCGGTACGATATTTAACCGATTTGTGCATTAAGAAAAATGTCCCAATATTTATAGCGCCGTCTTCTTTAGGACGCGACCAATACGAAACCATGAACGAAGTGTATAAAAACACCCCCGCAAAGCTTTTAAATATGACGTTGGAATCCGCTTATGCAAAGCTTATTTTAGCGCTTTCGTGTAGCTTGACATACGACCAAATAACCGAATATATGCATTTAGAAATCAATAACGAATTTAATTAAAATCTTCTATGATATTTTATATGCGGAGTTGTGATGTAATGGATACCTTTTTGGTAAAATATATTAATGGTGATTATGGCACAGGAAGTACCAATACTGTTTTTGAAAACGGTATAAAAAAACTAACAGTTAAGCCTGACAATAGTTTTTTAAATATTGATTATATTGAAATAAATCTTAACAAAGAAGTTATAAATTTTGGTGATAAGGGTTATTATATTGTGCCTGCAGGTCACGCCGTTTGTTTAAACGAAGATTACGGAATTGGTTATTTTAAAAAACGTGATGATTGCGAATATATATTGAAAGGCACGTATTTACCTGTTTTTGCAATTAATCACAACAATTATTGCGTTGTTGCAATTGTCACAGGCTTTTCAAGTAACGTTGCACAGGTAGTAACGGTTAAAAATAATACGTACGATATAAAACTGCGCTTTACGATAAACGGTGAAATTCCTTACGAAAATATTTCGGTAGAATTTTACTGTTTATCATCTGATGCCACTTACTGCGATATTGCAAAGCTTTACCGCAATTTTCAACTCAAAAACGGTTACAAGCCATTAAAGGAACGCCTCACACCCGAAATTAAATATTCCTTGGAATCTCCTAATATACGAATCCGTATGGGATGGAAGCCTGTTCCCTGCACTATTGCCGAACAAACCCCCGAAAACGAGCCACCGGTACACGTTGCCTGCACATTTTCTGATGTTATGAATTTAATAGAAAGTTATCATAATGCCGGAATTGACAAAGCAGAGCTTTGCTTGGTGGGTTGGAATATGAAAGGTCACGATGGGCGTTGGCCACAGGTATTCCCTGTTGAAAGTAGTTTGGGTGGTGAATCGGAACTAAAAAAATTAATTGCAAAAGCCAAAGAATACGGCTATTCTATTACCTGCCACACCAATAGCACCGATGCATATTCTATTGCGGAAAACTTTTGTAAAAATGATTTAATAGTACTAAAAAACGGAGAAGTTTACGAACGTGAAGTGCGTTGGGCCGGTGGAAAAACCTACGAGCTATGCCCTAAAAAATCGTACGAGCAGGCGTTAGAAACTTTACCCGCCATATCCAAATTAGGTTTTCGCGGAATGCATTATATAGACGTAATAACCTGTACTCCGGCACGTGTTTGTTACAGCAAAGAACACCCTGTAAACAAAGGCGAATGTGCCGACTATTACAACCAAATATTTGCAGAAGCCGGCAAGCTTTTCGGTTCTGTTGGAAGTGAAAACTCCTACGATTATGCAATGAAAAATTGCGATTATACACTTTATGTTTCCTTTGCTGATTATACTGATGAAAAAGCACTATTCCCACTTTGCGATAAAACAATTCCTTTTTGGCAAATTGTTTACCATGGTATTGTTGCAAGCAACCCCTACGCAAGAACAGTAAATCCACTTGCAAGCGCTAATAAGGATGACCTATTAAAGCTTATAGAATACGGTGGGAAACCGCAGATATATTACTATGCACAATTTGTGTCTGACGGTACAAACTGGATTGGAAAAGGCGATTTACATTGCAACACCAAAAAGGAAATTGAAGAAAGCACAAAGCTTATAAAAGAAACCTTGGATTTATATAAGCAGTTAAGCTATTTACAGTACGAATTCATTGAAAATCACGAAGAAATTGGACCCAACGTTTTTGAAACCACCTATTCCGATTCAAGCGTAATCACAGTTGATTACAACAAGAAAACATATACTCTTACAAGGAAGTAAAAAATGACACTCCAAGAAATTATTGCTCAAATTTTCAGTGCTTTGGCATATATTTTATTTTTGTTTTGTTACCACGGAAAAAATATGAAAAGCCTTCTTACAATAAAGCTTACCGCCGATATATTCGGCACAACTGCATACATACTTTTAGGTGCTTATTCGGGAATGGCTATGAATATTATTTCGGGCATTCGAGGTATTATCTATCTTAATAACGATAAAAAGTTTTTTAAACATAGAATATGGATGTTTATTTTTATGTTTATAAGCCTTTCTTCGGCGGTAATAACTTGGAAATCATTCTATAGTATTCTACCCGCTATTGCAGGCGCTATTTCAACCTATTCGCTGTGGCAAAAAAATATAAAGATTGCACGAATAATAGCACTTTTAATTAATATTTTACTTTTCACTTACAATCTATGTGTTGGTTCATACTCAGGAATGGTAGGTGAAGCATTAGGCTTTATATCGGTTACGTCGGCATTATTTTTACACAAAGAAAAACCAAAAAACACAGATTAAAATTTATCACATACAAAAAACGGTTGGTTTAAAACCAACCGTTTTTGCGTTATATACCAAATATTTTTTCTTCTATAAAAGCGCACAAAGCGTGATATATAGGTAAATGCAACTCTTGAATGTGAGCAGTATCCGTATGGGGCGCGTGTATGGTAACATCGCTTAGTTGATCAAGCGCGCAGTCGTTTTCACCCACTAACGAGAGTATTTTAAGTCCTTTAACTTTTGCCACCATAGCCGCTTTTACAACGTTTTTAGAATTACCCGATGTACTTATACACATAAGTACATCATTTTTTTGCCCATAACCGTAAACCAACTGTCCGTAGGAAAGTGACGCGTCAACATCGTTATTAAAAGCAGTAAGTATTGCCGTTTGGTCGGGTAAAGAAATTACAGGAAGGCTACCTTGCAAGCTATTGGCAATATCTAAGCCCTCTTCACCTAAAACCGCTTTAAACCCTGCT
>JBGVDY010000163.1:0-2693 GCA_045119585.1 Acutalibacteraceae bacterium
TTTAGAGTGCAGATTAACGGCATGTGTATTCAGACGCATACAACCAACTACAATCTTGTTTTCGTAAACATATTCGAATATTGCATAATCATCAGTTGCGGGATTAGTAAGTCTATAATACTTACCGCTTTGGAAAATTTCATAATTATCAATATAAAACTTGATAAATTCTTTTATATATTCGCGTTCTTCTTCAGGTATTCTTTGAGGTGCTAATTCATAACCAAAAGAACCTGTTAAAGCAATTATATGACGCGCTTCAAGAGTAACAGTTCTGAGTGTTTGATGATTAGGACAAACCGAAATATGTGCTGATTGACAACTCATAGGATAAATATAAGAAGTACCATGTTGAATTGCAGTACGTTCAACAGCATCAGTATCATCGCTTGTCCAAATTTGTGGCATATAATAAAGCATACCCATATCAAAACGGCCGCCACCCGAAGCACAACCTTCAAACAACACGTGTGGGAAGTCTTTATTAAGTCTTTCAAGCACGCTATATAAACCTAATACGTAGCGATGATAAAATTCTCCATATTCTTCTGCCTTTAAATGTTCTGAGCCTGCGTGTGCGATAACTCTGTTATAATCCCACTTTATGTACTCAATATTTGTTGTATTAAGAATATTGGCAATAGAATCATAAATATAGTTACATGCTTCGGGGTTAGTAAGATCTAATTGCCATTGCCAACGACATTTTGCAGGTGATCTACCATTTACTTTTATAACCCAATCAGGATGTGCTTTACAAACGTCACTATCTGGTGACAAACATTCGGGCTCAAACCAAATACCAAGCTTAAGTCCCTTACTATTTACGTAGTCACAAAGTGCAGGCAAGCCACTTTTGATTTTATTCTCGTTAACGTACCAATCGCCCAAAGCGCCAAATTCATCGTTACGTTTGCCAAACCAACCGTCATCAATTACTAAAAGTTCAACACCTAAATCAGCTGCCGAATCTGCAGCGTTGCGAACAGTTTCATCAGTAAAATCAAAATAACAACCTTCCCAAAGGTTCAAAAGCATAGGTCGTCTAATATCTCTGTACTTGCCACGACAAACACGGTTTTTAATTAAAGAATGGAAATTGTGTGATAATTCATTTAAACCGTTCGCACTAAATGAGATTACAAGCTCAGGGGTTGAAAAACTTTCACCATGTTTAAGATTCCAACGGAAGTTATAAGGAGAAATACCGCCCGAAAGATTAACAACGTTATAACGACTTAAATCAGCGTTAATACGAACGTTACCCGAATATGCTAAAGCCACACCGATAGCTTCACCCATATCTTCTGTGGTGTTATGCTCGGTCATAATCATAAACGGATTAGCATAATGTGCACCGGAACCACAGTTAGATTCAACGGTGGCACCTGTATGTAATAAAGGTGCTCTTTCAATTTGACGTTCTCTTGCCCAAGTACCAAAACTGGAAATAACGTCATAATTCTGATTATCAAAAGCAAGATTCGCACTCATTGCACGAAGCAAAGTAATATTACCGTCACCGTTATTTGTAATCTTTGCCCAACGAGTTATAATATCATAATCGTAAAATACTGCATAGAAAAGACTAACTTCTACGTTAGTAACGTTATCTTTAGTTTTTACTTCTAAGGTTAAAACCTTGTCATCTGCTTCTGCATAAGAAGCGGGTAAACCTTCAATTTTAGGCTTTCCTTGATGTATAACATAATCTTGAACTCTTAAATCGGCAAAATTAGAACCATCGGTATTTAAAATCTCAATTGCAGGAGTGTTTATACCACCATCACCAAATGCAGGATATTCAAGCAACGCGCTATTTAATGAAGGTAAATTTTCGGTAATGTCCGAATTAAAATCACATGTATACCAAGGACGTTTTGCCATATATGAATGGTCACAATCGGGCAATCTTTTACCATAGTATGTATGACAAAGAAAACCATCTTCATTATGCATAACGTAGCTTGAATTTATAGTGTTTAACTGAATTTGATTGTTAGTAATCTTAATAAAATCCATAACAACTCTCCTAAGCAATTTTTATTATTTTAATTATACATTATTAAGACTATCAAATGCAAGAATAATTTTGAAAATACATATATATAAAGCAGATGAGATTTTTCCCATCTGCTTTCATATTACTTTGTTTTACGACATTTATCAAAATTAGGATTAAATGCGTAAAAATTTTTGCTATTTAATTTATCGGTCGTAAGGCGTAATGCTTCACCAAAGCGTTGATAGTGAGTAATTTCACGTTGGCGCAAGAATTTTAGTGGGTCTAAAATATCAGGGTCATCGATAAGCTTAATCAAGTTATCGTAGGTTACTCTCGCCTTTTGTTCAGCCGCTAAGTCTTCGTGAAGGTCTGCTAAAACATCACCCTTTGACTGGATATATTCCGCACGCCAAGGAAGACCTGCCGCCGCCTGCGGATATACTGCAGTTGTGTGGTCTACAAAGTATTTATCAAATCCGCTTTTAATAATATCTTCGGGTGTCAAATTTTTAGTAAGCTGATATACCATTGTACCAATCATCTCTAAATGTGCAAGTTCTTCGGTACCAACATCGGTTAGTATACCCTTCACCTCATTAAACGGCTGACCAAAGCGCTGAGTTAAATAACGCATAGAAGCGCCAAGCTCACCATCAGGTCCTGCTTATTGTAATTAGATATAAAAAAC
>JBGVDY010000164.1:0-1877 GCA_045119585.1 Acutalibacteraceae bacterium
CGGGTGTTCGTTTACTCCTCCGATGGTGGAAGTGAGGAGAATCGAACTCCTGTCCAAAAATCTATCCATACAGCTTCTCCGAGCGCAGTCGCCTATTTACATTCCCTTACAAAGCCGTCAAGCGACCGACTGCTTTGCTTAGTAGTCTCTACTGCGTGACAAGGGGAGAGACAGCCCCTTGTTCACGTTCACCACTAAATGACGCCTTGCCTTAGCCGTGGTACTCTAAGGTTCGACGAGCCGCCTAATTAGGCAGCTAAAGCAACTTTATTGTTGTTAGTTAATTTTTTATGCGATTTTTTAAGCGGTACCGCACCGCTGCTCGCTTCCCATACTTCAAAATCCCTGTCGAAACCTTTACACTCCCATATATATACAAAATTCATTATATGAATTTTGTTAGCGAATAGTGAAGAGAGAATAGTGAATAGTGAAAAATTATTGTGTTTCGCTTATGCGAAACGGATATAAATAATTACGCATTACGAATTAGTTATCGGTTTTGTTCTTTCATTGCTCTGTCAATTGCGCGGTTAGCGTCGCGTTTTGCAGCGGTTTCACGCTTGTCGTGAAGCTTTTTACCCTTGCATAGACCTAACTGCACCTTAACAAGCGAACCCTTAAAATAAAGGGACAACGGCACAAGTGCCATACCTTCTTGCTTAACAGTGCCAAGTAGCCGCATAATCTCACGTTTATGCATAAGCAGTTTACGGTCCCTGGCAGGAGGCTTATTAAACCTATTGCCGTGATCATATGGGCTTATATGCATTTGCTTGATAATCATTTCACCATTTTCAATATTGCACCAAGCATCCTTAAGATTAACGCCGCCCTGTCTTATGGATTTAATCTCTGTACCGGAAAGGGCGATTCCGCATTCAAAGCTTTCTTCTACAAAGTATTCGTGAAAGGCTTTTTTATTTGTTGTAATAGTTTTTAAATTTTCCACGGAAATCACTCCTTTCATTGATTATACATTATAAAATACCTTTGTCAAGTAAAAAAGGTCGAAAAAACACCTTTACAGCAAACTGTAAAGGCGTTAGTTCACAAGGTTTCTCTTTATGTAGAGATTAGCCTTCAGAGATAGCGTCAACCGGACAACCAGCAGCGCAAGCGCCACAGTCAATGCATGTGTCAGCGTTGATTTCGTATTGTGTTGCACCTTCAGCAATAGCGTCAACCGGACAACCGGAAGCACAAGCGCCGCAGCTAATGCAAGCATCGGAAATTACATAAGCCATCTTAGAAACACCTCCGTAGATTTACTAATATACATTCTAACTCTAAATGGTTAAAAAATCAAGTAAAATTTATAATAATGAAAAAATTGTAAAGGAATTACAGAATTTTTACTTTTTTGGTTTTTTGGCGGATTGTAAGCACTCAATGTTATCGCGATGGTATTTAATAGGCATAGCTTCGCTATCTTGAAGCTTTACATAAAGGTTACCTGTAATAAGATTTACATCTGTAACAGTACCTACACCGTCGGGCGTTTTAACCGTACTGCCAACGCGGGGAGTGATAGATGATAAATAGCTATAAGCATCCTCTTCGTATTTGAGGCAGCACATAAGTCTGCCGCAACTACCCGAAATTTTAGTAGGATTTAAGGACAAGCCTTGTTCCTTTGCCATTTTAATAGAAACGGATTCGAAATCGTTTAAAAAGCGTTTGCAACAATAGGGTTGACCGCATATACCTATACCGCCAAGCATTTTTGCTTCATCACGAACGCCTATTTGGCGAAGCTCAATACGTGTGTGGAAACGGGCTGCTAAATCCTTAACAAGTTCACGGAAATCAACACGTCCGTCAGAAGTGAAGAAAAATACAATTTTTCCGCCATCGAAATAATATTCAACCTCTAC
>JBGVDY010000165.1:0-3362 GCA_045119585.1 Acutalibacteraceae bacterium
AAATTATTTTAATGTAACCTGGCGCCTGTGCGTAGGCGAAAGAATACTTATGCGTCGCTTTGCCGAAGGTGAAGATGTTGGCGGTATACTGTCGGCTCTTGCTCCAACTGTCAAAAACTTTTATAACCGTTTTTACGGCAAAGAAGCATTTAACGGTTTACCTTCACACACCATAAGTTTTCTTGATAATGCACGAAAAAAACAACTTGAAAACGGGCCTGAAACAAAAGGTTCTAATCTGTTTTTTTATGGTACCAATTTACGAAGAGAATAATTTTACTATTTAGCCACACGACAATTACGTGGTTTTCGTTATACAAAAATAAGCAGTCGCAAAAGCGACTGCTTATTTAAATTTTAAATATACAATTAATTTTTCTTCTTTTTAACTACAAGCAAGAAGATTAATACACCAACTACGATTAATGCAACAACCGAAGCAACGATTACCCAAATGATCCAACCATTATCTGAACCATTAGTATCAGCATCATTGATAGAAGGTTCATACTTAAGTTTAATCTCTAAGTTAACGTTTTCTTTAATGGTAACTGTTCTGAATACATATTCACTACCATCAGAATTGATAGCATAAATTTCATAATCACCAACAGGAATATCAGCGAAACCAAATACACCATTTGCATCGGTTACAGCTTCACCAACGCCTCTTAAACCGACCTTTAAATCCTTAACAGTTTCAAGATTAGGTGTGAATACTGTACCCTTAAGGTTACCGCTTGGAATAATTTCCTCAACATTGTCGCCATCAGTGCTTGTTTGGGTATCTTCACCTGTGTAATCGTCAGTATAACTATCGTCATAGATGTAATCATCTGATCCATCATTGGTGGTATCTTCTACTACTACACCGCTTGTATCACTTACGATATTAAATATAATTACGTCATCCTGTGAAATGTATGAATTGAATCCAGTATTGATATCTTCTGTACCATCTAAAATATACAAATCATAGAAACCTGTAAGGATAACACCGAAATCAAACTCGCCCTTAGAATTTGTCTTAGCTTCATAAGAGGCTTCATCTGAAGTTAAGAGGAATTTAACGCCCTTTATACCCTTTCCGTTTTGGTCCTTAAAGGTACCCTTAGCCTTAGCATAAGTAGCAAATGCTTCTTCTTTTATAATATCGTCCTTATCCCACCACTCGCCATCTTGTGGGTTGTTAAGATAAACAAGATAATCAGCATAACTAAGATCCTTATCCATAATCTTTAGTTCTTGATATCCGTCAGTCCAATAAGTCTTACCTGAACCACCTTTATCACCTGAGAAAGTCTTACCCCAGAATTGATAATTCAAGGTTATATTATCAAGACCATTATGGAAATTACTGCCCTCATAAAATAGGTCAGTCTTTGTGGGATCATCTTTTCTATAAACAATACGATCTAAAATAATGCCTTCATCATGTGGCGATAATCTCGTGCCAACGAAAAGGTTCTTACCTTCAGCCGCATTTACACCTTCAGGAATTGTAAATTCAGCAATAACTCTATGGAAGTTAGCACCCGGTGTACCAGGTTTTCCTAATAATTCATCCGAAATAACTTCAACTGATGTAACAGAATTTCTATTATCTTCAACAACAATTGTACTGATCGTATCATAAGATTGGCTGAAAATAGTATACTCATACACATAAGTTACATTATCTTCAAGTGTAGCCCATTGAGCGATATGTTTTCCGCCACCGCCGAGCTTATAATAAAGCATTTTGTCAGGATTATCAACTATAGGAGTTATTTCTGAATTATCAGAAATAACGTATTCACCCGGAGCAGCCGATAAATCAACTGTGCCGCCTTCGTGTTTTACGGTTGCTTCATTACCCTTACGAGTATACGCTTTAGCGCCGTTTTTAATAGCAAATTTACCCTTTTCTGTAGTAAATGAAGCAAAATCTCCATCTTTTGCAACGTTGGTAATATACCATTTACCGCCGCCAACTTCAAAGTTATTGAACTTAACCTTTGTATTATAAGGTAACTTAACCTCATCATCTATAATTACGTTAAATGTACCCTTAATCTCAGCGCCTGCACCAACTGTATTCATTGAGAACGCCTGAGCTTGTTTAATGGTAACGTTAATATTACCTTCATAAATATTGGGTGAACCTGCGCCACGATCAGAACCATGGTTACCAAAAGCAAGTGATAACGAACAATCAGGGTTATCCCAAACAATATTAAAGTCACCGGTTGAAGTATGACTATGATAAGGTGCATAGAATCTAAGCGCGGTAGTTAAGAACTTACCTCTAACAATAATATTAACATCATCAACACGTTTTTTACCGTGTGCTGTTTTCCATAAATAAACTGTGCCTGTGTTTAAAACCGCATCCTTTTCAATGGTAATGCTATGCTCATTTATGTGGAATTCAGGCCAGTTACCACCGAGTGATAATGATATGTTTTTAAATATGGTATCTGAATTTAATGAAACCGAACCGCTGGTTTCAAGTTTTGCTTGTTCTTCAGCAACAGCATCCATTATAATAAGAGCTTTAACATCGGAAGCTGATGAACCCCACTGACTAGTAGAACCTGAAGGGAAGTGAATTGTAGCAACGTCCATTTCAGCCAAACCGTCAGCTGCAATAAGACGTGTTGCATCCGCATAAGTTTTTACAGGATTTCCTTTAGTACCTACACCTGCAGGACGAGTTCCCGCAATTACCTCTACACCTTCTGAATCTACATAATAATCTCTATATTCAGGTTCTCTGTCAATAGTAATTGTGTAAGTAGCGGCAGGAAGAACAATTTGACCTTCTAAACCGTTTGCAGCATCGTAGATAATAGTTTCATTTGTTGCAACATTAGTAGCTACGAGCTTGTGTTCTGCTTTGTCAAGTTTAACTCCAAATACACCCTTGGTATCGGTAACGTTGATAACCGAATTCTTACCGGTAGCATTATTGAGTATCCATAATTTATCAGCAGGTAAAACGTCAAGGCCTGCATCTACAGGATTAATTTTTGAAGAGCCGGAATTGATAATTTGGAAATAACCTTCATCACCAATTACCATACTTGACTGTTCAGAAAATCCAACTGTACCGGAATTTTTAATAATAAGGTTTAACGCCTTCTTATATGTAGAATTACCATTTTTGGTACCTAAACGGAAAATAGGATTTTGACTATCGTAATCATAAATAATGTTAACGTTACAATCGTATGTAGGATTATTCCAGTCGGCACTTAAATAGAAGTTTCTAATTGCAATTTTAGAATCAATTGTGAAATCTTTTGTAAAAGTTCTGCTATCCGAAGAAGTACCGATTATGAATGTAGATTCTGTTGGGTTACCTGCATAAGAAGCGCCCT
>JBGVDY010000166.1:0-16287 GCA_045119585.1 Acutalibacteraceae bacterium
GAACGCAAACAAATCCAAAAGCAGTTCGAAGAATACGAAAAAGACCTTAAGAGCGGTAAAACAACATTTGCAAAGGTTTATAAAGAATATAACAAAATCACCAACGATGAAGATTTACCCAAGTCTGATGCAAAAGACCCATACGCTTCAATCTTAGATGCCTCAAGCCACAACTACACTGACATCAAGAAAATGGATACTGATGAAGTTAAACTTTTCTATGATAAAGAAGAAGGTCACCTTCAATTAATAATTAAGAAGGATATCAAGAGCGATAAGTATTACCTTGAAACCTTAGATAACTCACTTCGCCATTCATTAAAGGATGAAGAATACACTAAGGATTCCGAAAAGGAAATCAAAAAACTTGAAGCTAAAGTTAACGATTATGCAGTAAACAGATTCAAGGTAAACAAAATCGTATTCCCTGAAAATCAATAATAAACATTAAGCAGACTTGAGAAAATTCTCAAGTCTGCTTTCTATTTAATACCTAATATAAATTTGACAACATGTTTTCTATATGATATCATAACACTAATAAAATAATAAATAAGATGAAAATATGTTACTTTATATTGTTCGACATGCTGACCCGATATATGAAACTGATTCAATAACCGATAGGGGCAAATTACAAGCCGAGGCAGTTGCGGACTGTCCGTTTTACCAATGCCGAAAAAATTATCGGCAACTATCGGTGAACGGGCAGTCCTGATTAAAGTAATAAAAGTAAAAATTCTTCTTGAACATTCCGTTTCACCTCACAAAATCTAAGATAGTTGTTATTTTACACCACATTTTCTCTGTTGTCAAGTGTTTTTTCGCTTTAAAGCGCTAAAATTTTTGATTTTTAAATGAGCGAGGTTTCCCTCGCTCAAAAATTTATTATATTCTATTTCGCCTACGAAGTAAAGTCAATGTGATTCCACCGCCTACAACCACTAAAGCGATAGTCAAAAACACTATAATTATTTTGTCATTTCCCTTTTTGACAGGTTTGGCTTCACCAACGGTATTATTTTCAGTTATTGCTTCATTTGTAACATTTTGCTGAATTTCTTCTTTTTCTATGGGTTCTACACTTTCAACCGACTCTGTTTTCGAGGCTTCTTGCTGTATTGAAGTCTCTGTCTTATCTGAAACAGTTTCCTTTTTGCTTTCGGTCTTTACAGATTTGCTTACTGCCGACTCAGTTTTTGAATATGTTTCTTTCTTTGAGGATGTTTCCTTTTTAGAAGAAGTCTCTTTCTTACTTTCTTCTTTCTTGCTCTCAGTTTTTTCCTCTTCTTTTTCTATATAGGGGTTATCGAGAACAGTAAGTTTCGGTAGGTTTTCGTGGTCTTTTTTATCAATATAACTTTTATAATACTTATGGGCAGGGGAATTTTCATAAACAACAATTTCCTTTCTCGCCATAATATTTGACTTTAACATGTTTTTGGTTATTTTCACATTTCTAATAACCAAATTCTCAAAAGAAGTTGTACCGCCGTTATTGCCTGCAAACATCTCAATTTTCTCGACATTTTCGGTGATGGTTAATTTCTTTAAATGTGTTCCATATTTTTCTTCATCTGCGCCGTATTTCAATACACCCCAAAAGGCGCCTTCATAAATATTCGTTACAGTTTTTGGCACAATATATTCTTTATCCTTTTTATTACACGGATAATTTATTAAAGTTTTTTTATCTTTACTAAAGAGGACGCCGTCTTCAGAAGAAAAATATTTATTTTCTTTATTAACAATGATTTCCTCCAACTCTAACATAGAATGTATAAACCATTCCTGTAAACAATAATCTCCTTTTTTATCCGGTTTTTCCAAATACGACCAACTATCCGAAACAAAAGCACGTATATACTCTATTGTCTTTGGTAACGTAAGACTTTCAATTTTAGTATCGAAAACAGGAAAATAACTTCTTTTTTCCTCGGTATAATATCCTGAGTCCTTAAGAAAAATTTCAGTAACAGGATAACCATCAATATTTTCAGGAATAACAACATTTGCTTCCTCGCCGTTGTAAGCAATTATAGAAGCAATTTCACCAAGTTTATTATCTTTACTTACTACATAAAACCAAGTTCCGTTATTTTTCACTTCGGCACTAAAATAAACTCCATTAAACTTATAATAATCAGTGCCTAATAACCAATCATATTTTCCCGCCGCATTCACAGAAATAAAAGATAGTGAATATACTAAACTTAAAACCGTGATTAAACATAAAAATACTTTTAATTTCTTCATCTTTTCCTCCTAAAATAACCGCTAAATTATAGAGTTTGTGGAATACTTTTCTGCAAGGTCGCGTGTAGTTTGTTTCAAATCATCCCAACCGGTTTTCGTCCTCTTGATATAATCCACTAATCCATTAAGTTTTAACGTATAACCTGTACTTTCAGAGGGTAAAAATACAAAAATTGTAAAATCATTCTTATCAGGATCAGGATTACAAAATCGAGTAATTAATTTTTCCACTGCATGTTTAGTACCAATATTAAACCTCTGTGGATAAACGTCCTTATGATTATCACGATTATATAATTCATACGTCGATTTTGTTTTATCAATATACTTTTCACTAATATCTCTAAATTCAACATTACCTCTGCCAATAGCTTCTCTAAGGCAATCATAACATTGGCACAAATTTTGTTTAGTAACAAAAGAATATTGATATGTTGACTGTTCATTCAATAAAACACACAATTTATCTACATCATCGTCTTTTTCTTCATATAACCCTGTATCCTCATTGTACATTGAGTGATCATCACCCCAAAAACAATCGGGTGCTGTTTTAGAATGAAACCATTTATTCTCATTAAGGGATGAAAGTGGTACTCTCGTTCTATGAGCATAAGTATCCGCCGCCAAATGCGCTGCCAATCCCAAAATTTTCCATGCAGCAGATTGAGTATTGTTTTCATCAAAGTCGCTTAAAAGGTCCATATAGATTATACCTTTAATTTCCTTGCTGTCTGAAAAACGCTCAAAAATCACTGTTTCGCTTGTAGCAATTTGTTTTAAAATATCTATCCTGGCATCATAAGCTGTAATCTCCGTTTTCATCCTTGTTTTTGCCTCTGACATAGTTGTGCTTTGCTTAAATACTCGTGCCAAACGGTACAAATATTTTGTATCTGCTACATAATTACTATTCATGCTTCCGTCGTCAAGTTTTCTATCATCACTTGTAAGACTTCCAGTATAACCAACAGCATGTAACGGGGCAAAACGTTCTAATTCATTTTCGTCAATATCCTTAATATTAAAGCCATACATTTTATCAGCTTCATAACTCGCGCGAGCAAAAAGCATTATATTTTCTTTGCTGGTTTGACATAAACCCCCAAATTCCCCCATCGTTCCTGAATCATCCAACTTAGCTTGTGAACCCCATTTATTAAATTTGAAAATTAAGTTTGTATGTTCCTTAGCTGCCCAACTACCAACCACAACATCTTCAGAAATTTCAAATTCTTCAATATCCTCGGTGTTTTCGGGGATTTCGGACGGGGTTATGCTTTCAACCTCTTCGAACTGTGGTAAGGTTTCAAGGGCATTTTTAATATCCAAAATTCCTTTTTGCTCTACCGAAACATTAGAGGTTGAAACCAAAAGCTGTTTTACAAATTCGGGGGTTTTAGTATTATCTGCCGAAAGTACCAAAGCCGCCGCAGCGGTAACATGTGGTGCTGAAAGGCTTGTGCCCTGTTCAGTGCAATAGCCGTCAACAAGGCTGACACATTCAATATATTCACCGGGGGCTAAAATGTCAACACCCTCGCTTTCAGGTGAAAATACGCTTTGATTTCCGTTCTGGTCACAAGAACCAACCGAAATAACCTCGCCAAATTTGGCGGGGTAGGTCACTTGGTCGCTGTCTTCACCTGTATTACCCGCAGATGCAACTAAAACCATTCCGCTATCATAAGCGCGTCTTATAGACTGATAAAGCAACGAGGAATAATTCAAAGTACCAAAGCTCATATTGAGAACATCGATATCATTTTCAATCGCCCACTCAATACCCGCAATAATACGGCTTATCGGCGCTTCGTTATCTTCATCAAGAACGCGAATTGAATAAATTGAAACATTAGGAGCTATACCAATAATTCCTTCTTGATTTTTAGCCGCCGCAATAACACCCGCCGTATTTGTTCCGTGACCTGTAACATCATTAAAAATGCCCAAAGAATCATGAACAGTGTCGGGCACTAAGTCAACACGGTAAACGTTTTCAAATTCTGCGTTCATAGATATTCCTGAATCAAGAATTCCAACCTTTATATCGCTACTACCGAGAGTACCCAAATCCTCCTCGGTGCCTTTAACAAAAGGAATGTTCCATGGATAACCCTCTGCTGTAACAGAGTCTGTATTTTCATTACCGAGTAAATCCTCGATAAACTCTTCCCCGTCAACAGTCTGGGCTTTTACTAAAAAATCCTTTTCAACTGTAACGCCTTTTTCAAGATTTTTCGCCTGTTTTTCTGTAAGCGAAACCGTTTTAAAATCTAAATCTTTTTGAAAAGTACCGCTTTTATAAGTATGTGTTACGCTGTCAACCGAAGTGAGCGGTGCATTCGCTGAGACAATATAATTAAATTTTTCAAGCAAATTATCAAAGCTTTCAATTATACGAGGTGAGGCAACACCACAAGCTAACAATAATATGGATAATGTGATAGATACAAATTTTTTATACATGAAATCACTCCTTGTCCTATAAATCAAATATTTTAAAGTTTTATGTTCAATTTTGTTTTAACATTTATATAATATACCCACCGGTATCGCCGCCTTTACCTTCGATACATATACAACAATTCAAGATAGAAAATAGGTGACAAAATAATCTTCTATTTTAATAATGAATTATTGTATATTTTTATTGCAAATACTTTCCAAATATTTACAAATAGATTATATCACAAATTTATGCGCTTTTCAACTAAATTTATATTACAAATGTTTACAATATTTATTGAAAAATGACAAAAACCAAAGTTTTTGTCATTTTTTAGCACTTTTAAATTTTACGTTAAATTTTAAACAATAAATCACCGTATGTAGGATAAGGCCAATAATTTTTAGGCATTACACTCTCGGCACTATCGGCGTATTTACGAATATCCGCCATAAGAGTTAAAATATTATTGCGGTATTCGGTTGCCTTTTCAAGAATATCCTTAGAACGCTCTGCCGAAGATACTGCGCTCTTAAGCCCAGCAGTAAGTGAGAAAATCTCCTTATTAGCGGCACAAAGCCTTTTTATAAGCTCGTATTCAACACTACTGTCAACCCTTATAAGATTTTTATTATTAACCGTTTCGCATAATAAATTGGTATAAGCGGTAATAGCGGGTATTACATCACGGTTAATCATTTCTATTAAGGTTAACGCTTCAATATGTATTGTTTTGGCATAGTTTTCAAGAATAATATCCACACGCGAATCGATTTCGGCGCGGTTGAATACACCGTGGCGCTCAAACAAAGCAACATTTTCGTTTGCTTTAAGAAGCGGTAATGCATCTACAGTACTTCTAAGGTTTAATAAGCCACGTTTTGCCGCCTCTTCTTCCCATTCGCGTGAATAACCGTCACCGTTAAAGATTATTCGCTTATGCTTAGCAACAACATCCTTAACAATACTATTGACTTCTGCTTCAACATCGGTTGCTTTTTCAAGCCTTTCAGCATAACTTACAAAAACATCAGCAACCATAGTATTAAGCATAACGTTTATATCTGAAATTGAAGAAGCGGAACCGAGCATACGGAACTCAAACTTATTGCCTGTAAAGGCAAAGGGCGAAGTGCGGTTTCTATCCGAATTATCCTTTTTAAACTCGGGTATAACATCAATACCTATCTTCATTTTTTCGCGATTAACGTCATCAGGGTGAACACCGTTAGCAACAGCATTAAGCATATCGGTTAAATCCTCACCCAAAAAGATTGAAATAATCGCAGGCGGAGCTTCATTACCGCCCAAACGGTGGTCATTACCCGCAGTAGCAACTGCTATACGGAGTAAATCCTGATGCTTATCCACCGCCTCTATAACAGCAGCTAAAGTAATAAGGAAAAGCTTATTTTCAGAGGGATTTTTACCCGCTTTTAAGAAGTTAATACCTGTATCTGTAGAAATAGACCAGTTATTATGCTTACCGCTTCCGTTTACACCGTCATAAGGTTTTTCATGTAAAAGGCACACAAGACCTTTAGACAAAGCTACCTTTTTCATAAACTCCATTGTAAGTTGATTGTGGTCAGCAGCTATATTGGTAGTAGTGAAAACAGGTGCTAATTCATGTTGTGCGGGAGCGGCTTCATTATGTTCTGTTTTAGCAAGTACCCCAAGCTTCCAAAGTTCGTTATCAAGCTCACGCATAAATTCTGCTACACGCGGTTTTAAAACACCAAAATAGTGGTCATCCATTTCCTGTCCCTTAGGCGGCATAGCACCTATAAGCGTTCTGCCACAGAAAATAAGGTCAGGGCGTTTATCATAAAGTTCTTTATCTACAAGAAAATATTCCTGTTCGGGACCTACTGTAGTATTGGTAGACTTTACGTCGTTATATCCCAAAGCCTTAACTATTCGCAAAGACTGCTTGTTGATTGCTTCCATGCTGCGAAGCAAGGGAGTTTTTTGGTCAAGTGCTTCACCGCTATAAGAACAAAACGCGGTAGGAATACATAAAGTTTTATCTTTTATAAAAGCATAAGAGCTTGGATCCCAAGCGGTATAGCCACGTGCTTCAAACGTTGCACGAAGTCCACCGGACGGGAACGATGAAGCATCGGGCTCACCTTTTATAAGTTCTTTACCCGAAAACTCCATAAGTATATGACCGTCATCAGTTGGGGTTATAAAGCTATCGTGCTTTTCAGCTGTAATGCCTGTTAAAGGTTGGAACCAATGGGTATAATGAGTGGCACCTTTTTCTATAGCCCACTCTTTCATAGCATCAGCAACAGTATTAGCAATACTGCTGTCAAGACTTTTACCCTCTTTAATTGTACTTTTTAAAATTTCATATACATCTTTGGGTAAACGTTCTTTCATAACTGAATCACCGAAAACGTTTATACCAAAGAATTCACTAACCTTAGCCACAAGTACTAATCCTCAACTTTCAAAAAATTAAAATTTCCCCATTTTTGTTATTTTAACATTTATAAAAACACTTGTCAACAAAAAACCGCCTAAAAAGGCGGTTTTTAAGCATAAAAATGTATGTTTTAGTATCCCCTATCCTTACGGCTTTGTCTTTCAAACGAGTAATACCCTATTCCGCAAGGCAACATAAGAATACCGCATATTAAAAGTGAAAGCGAGCCACCAACAAACTTAAGTAACACTGGCACCAATGCTCCACCTATTGCAATACCGCCCGTAAATAACGCCATACGCCAAGCGGTATACTGACCAATACAGTTATAATCAACGTTTTCCGCCACTATAACAGGTACTGCATTGGATATATAGTTAATAAAGAAAAATCCCAAAAAGTAAAACAGTTCAAACATATATACTGATTTGCTAACAGTCATAAGCGGTAAAAATACAACTAATACAATACTTGAAACTAAGCAGATTATACCGTTCTTTCTTCTGGCCGCAAAAAAAGCATACGTAAGACAGCTTAAAATTGCCGCAACTTGCGAAATTGTTACAAGCAGCGCCGCTGTTGCCGTATCTAATATACCGCAATAATAACCTATTACAGCAGTAAGATTAAATATGCCCATTGAAATACCTCGTGAAATGTTAGGTATTAGTAACTTATAAAAAGGTTTATAACGGAAAATGTTAATTTTTACAGCAGATTTTTGATTTTGATTAACGTCCAGCTTAACGTATCCAAAATTAACAGCCCCCGATATAACAGCCAACATAATACCAAAAAGACAAACACCAATCATAGTACTAAAATATGGAGAATCGTTTAAAGCAAACGATATGATACCGGAAACCGCTGTACTTAAAACGCCTGAAATTACTCCTGCCAAAGCCGAAACTTTTCCATAATCTGTTATTCTCATAATATGGTAAGGTTGTTTATAACTTATCACACTATAAATACCCATAAAAAAGCTTAAAATCAAACTTGCGGCAAACAACAAAAAATATTTTATACCGATTGAAATTCCGTTATTTATGCAGATAAATAACATTGCTCCCAAGGGTAAAACCTGTGCAAAAAGACAAACTGCCACACTTAAGAAGATTTTCTTAATGTTTTCAGCAAATTTTGACATTAAAAGCATTGTTAAGGTTTGCATAATTTGAATTACCGATACACAAAGTGAAACCTTTGTTTCGCTTATACCGCATTCAAGCATAAAACTTTGAAATATCGTGCCCATTGCCATAAGAGTTACACATCCGTATGATGCCTGCCCAATATAATATAAAACAATATTTCTAGTGTATGACATCTCGCTTTTGCACCCCCTAAAAAATCCCTTCAGACATAGTATAAATATCTCAAACGGTGACATTTTAACACCAACAAAAACAATTGTCAATAACAAATAAAAAAAGTAGTCCGATTTCCTAATAAAAGTTAAAAAATAGTCTGATTTTCTAATGAAATCAGACTATTTTATCTTTAAACAGTTTTTAAAATTTCACTTGCATCCTTAAGTACTGCATCGGGTTTATCGGGTGATTCTTGTAAAATTTTATCTGTGGTTTCACCACTCATTACAAGAACACTGAAAGCACCCGCATTAAGACCGCTTTTAACGTCGGTATAAATGCGGTCACCAATTACAGCAGTCTCTTGCGATGTCCTTCCTGCCATCTCCATAGCAAGCTGTGGCATTAACGGTTCAGGTTTACCTATAAACAACGGTCTTTTACCTGTCGCATTGAAAATCATATCGCAAACACTTCCGCAATCAGGCACGCTGCCCCATTCGGTAGGACAAACATAATCTGGGTTAGTAGCAATATAAGGCAAATCTCTATGTGTTAGCATAAAAGATACGTCCCAAAGTTTTTTATAATTAAGCTCAGTATCATAACCCATAACAATACAGTCAGTACTATCGGTATCTTCGGTAACAGTAAAGCCTTCGGTCACAAGTTCTTCTTTTAAAGACTGGGTACCGCAAACGTAGAGTCTTGCGTCCTTATGATGCTTTTTCAGGTAAAAGGCGGTAGCTTGAGAAGAGGTAATAAAATCTTCCTTTGTGGCCTTAATACCTAATTTATGAAGTTTTTCTATATAGGCTGTAACACTTTTTGAAGAGTTATTTGTCATAAACATATAACGCTTACCCTTTTGCTTAATCGTTTGCAAAAGTTCTATGGTAAACGGAAAAAGCTTATCGCCCAAATAAAGCGTTCCGTCCATATCAAAAAGGAAAAGTTTTATGTCCTTAAACATTAAATTCTTGCAACTCCTGTTTCTTTTGCAGTTTTAATAACAGCCTTTGCTACAACTTCAGCAACACGCTTATCAAGAGCGGGGGCTATAATATTTTCTTCGGTTATTTCATCATCGGGAATAAGTGAAGCCAAAGCATAAGAAGTAGCAACCTTCATTTCTTCGTTAATACAAGTAGCTCTACAATCAAGCGCGCCACGGAATATGCCTGGGAATGCCAAAACGTTGTTAATTTGGTTTGCAAAGTCAGAACGTCCTGTACCTACAACGCGAGCACCTGCTTGTTTTGCTAAATCAGGCATAATTTCAGGTGTAGGATTAGCCATCGGGAACATAATAGAATCGCTAGCCATACTCTTAACCATTTCAGGTGTAACAACGTTAGGAGCAGAAACACCTATAAACACGTCTGCACCCTTCATAGCGTCTGCCAAGGTGCCCTTTTTATGCTCTAAATTAGTAACCTTTGAAATTTCTTCCTGTGCTTCGTTATTATTTTCATCGCCTTCACAAATGATACCAAAGCGGTCACAGAAAGTAAGATGTTTAACACCCATATTCATAAGGTGCTTACCAATTGCAATACCTGCTGAGCCTGCACCGTTAATAACAACCTTAACTTCGCCGATTTGCTTTTTAACAAGCTTTAAAGCGTTAATTAAAGCAGCGGCAACAACTATAGCAGTTCCGTGCTGGTCATCATGGAAAATCGGAATATCGCAAATTTCTTTAAGTCTTCTTTCAATTTCAAAGCAACGGGGTGCCGAAATATCTTCAAGATTAATTCCACCAAAAGAACCCGAAAGAAGATAAATTGTTCTTACAATTTCGTCAACATCCTTAGACTTAATGCAAAGCGGGAAAGCATCAACGTCAGCAAAAGCTTTGAATAATGCACATTTACCTTCCATAACAGGCATACCAGCTTCAGGTCCAATATCACCAAGTCCTAAAATTGCAGTACCGTCGGTAACAACTGCAACAAGATTGCTTCTTCTTGTAAGCTCGTAAGATTTATTTATGTCCTTGTTGATTTCAAGGCAAGGCTCAGCAACACCTGGGGTGTATGCCAAGGATAAATCTTCACGTGAGTTAATTGGAGCGCGTGAAATAACTTCAATTTTTCCGCCCCATTCATAGTGCTTTTTTAAAGATTCTTGTCTAATATCCATTATATTAGTCCTCCCAAGGGAATTTGTATTGTATAAGACCTAATTCGTCACGAATTGCAATAATTTCCTTTTGAACGGATTCGTTAATCGGAACACCGCTCTCACGTGCAATACCAATTTCGTACTCTTTTTCACCTGCGGTGTAAATACGTTCAGCACCGGGCGCTTTCTTAGATTCACGCATACTGCGGCAAATATCGCCTGCCTTTTTACGGGCAATATCTTCACCCATAAAATGATTGGTATCAATAGCAATAAACCAATGACCCAATTGATAGGGGCGAATATTTCCGTTTTCATCCTTACCGTCAAGTGCCTTACCGTAAGCACCGTCTTGAAGAATTGATGAGAAAAACTCAACAGCCAAAGCAAAGCCGTAACCCTTATAACCGCCTAAAGCTTCACCAATACCACCAAGAGTTGTAAGAGCTGCTGTGCCACCGCGAATCTTCTTAAGTGCAACACCTGCATCACCTTCAACTGCATTACCGTCAGTATCAATTATAGTACCCGGATGTACGTCCTCACCTATTCTTTCATAATATTCAACCTTACCGTTTTGAGTAATAGAGGTTGCGCAGTCAAAGTTAAAATCAAAAGCTTCATCGGTAGGAACACCAATAGTAAATGGATTGGTACCAAACATACCTTCTACACCGTGAGTAGGTGCAACAGAAGGACGAGCGTTTGTACCTGTCATACCAATACAGCCTGCTTTAGTAGCCATTGTTGTATAGTAACCTGCAATACCGTAATGACAAGAATTACGAACAACAACCATACCCATACCATAGGTTTTTGCCTTTTCAATAGCCATGCTCATAGCCTTGTGGCCAATAACCTGACCCATACCGTGATGACCATCAATAACGGCAGTAGTAGGTGTTTCTTTAATAATTTCAAAATTTGTAACGGGTTGTTGAATACCTGCTTTAATACGATCAAGATATACCGGCTTAAAGCGGTTTACACCATGCGATTCAATACCGCGCTTGTCAGATGCCAAAAGTACGTCTGCGCAAATTTCAGCGTCTTCTCTTGGAATTCCGTAACCAACAAATGAATCAATTACGAAATTAGTTATGGTTTTCCAATCTACAATGTTTGTTTTTGCCATTTTATTTTCCTCCAAAAATTAAATATACCAAAGTTCTTCCTTGCCTGTAGAAACAGCAAACGCCCCACACCTTAAGGCTTCGGTAACCTCTTGCTTTGTTTCTATAAGCCCGCCTGAAATAAGCGGTATTTCCCATTTAGAGAATTTTTCGGTAATCTTTCCAATAACTCCGGGCATAATCTCAATAAAATCAGGATTAGTAGTACCTACAACCTCACCTATTCCCTTTATTCCGTGGGAATCATAAGCAAAAAAGCGTTGTACGGTAATTAGGCCCTGCTCTTTAGAAAATTTTATAAGACTGCTTTTAGTACTGATGATACCGTCAACACCGAGTGTACACAAATAGCGTATGCCGCTTTTGTCTTTACCGATACCGTCGGTCAAATCAATATGCACAAAGATAAATTTTCCTCTTTCGTGAGCTTTTATTATCTTTTCGCCTATTGTAGCAATATCACCGCCCAAAAGAAATATAACCTCAGCAGGAGAATTAAGAGCACCTTCAAAATAGCACTCTCTTACTGCCGCAATTACAGGAAATTCTTCCAGGCGCGCCCTTAAGTCATTTTCCAAGTTTTTCCCTCCCGAAAACAAAAATAGCAAAAGACGGTCTGACCCCATTCTTTTGCTATCTCTAAATCTCTATAAAATATTATATCAAAGAAAAATTTTATTGTCAACCCAAAATTAGCACTGCTTCATAAGTCTTATATAGAATTCTACAGCCTTATGAATAGTTTCAACAGGGATGCGTTCATTATTACCGTGAATGGTTGCTCTTTCCTCCGATGAAAGTGCCATGGCAGAAAAACGGTAAACCTTGTCAGAAATCCTACCGTAATGACGGCTATCCGAGCATTGCACCATAAGATAAGGCGACACAAGACAACCTTCCCAAGTAGAAGCCACCGCAGAAGCCACCTTATCCCACGCATCGCAATCCGTTTTTGAAATACGGCTTGGATTCATACCGGAAAGTGCTGTTATTTCAATATTTTCATCATCTACGGTTTTATTTAAATATTGGATTGCCGATTCCATTGTATCGCACGGATTTAAACGAATATTGGAAACGAGTGTTGCCTCAGGTGGGATAACGTTAAAGGCATCACTTCCACTTGCTTTTGTAAAAGCTACAGTTGTTCGCAAAAGCGCATTCATTTCGCCACCCTGAGCTATTGCAAGCAGATTAAGTACGGGAGCGAATAACCACAGATTAGCAAAAATCATACGGTAAGCAAAGGATGAATGCCTACCCAAAGTATCAAACATTTCTTTTACCGGCTTAGTTATATGCATTTTAAAGGGATTTTCCTCAATTTTGCAACAAGCTTCCGCCAAGGACGGTATAGGTGAACCGGGCTTAGGTGCCGAAGCATGTCCACCTTGTGATTTTGCTTTATATTCGGCATTTAGCATACCTTTTTCAGCAATTCCTATAAGACCGCAAGGAGCCGTCACACCGGGAAATACACCCTCCACAACAGCACCGCCCTCATCTACCACAAGAGCTAAATCAATTTTGTTTTGTTCAAAATAATCTACAATCTTTACAGCACCAAGTCCGTTAGTTTCCTCATTGCCCGAGAAAGCAAAATATATATCATTTTCAGGAACAAAACCTTCCTTTATAAGCGCCTCAGCAGCCGATAAAATACCATTCATGGTAGCCTTAGTGTCAAGTGTGCCTCTTCCCCATACAACACCATCTATAAGCTCGGCCGAAAAAGGTTCCTTTTCCCAACCGTTCTCGTTTACAGGAACTACATCATAGTGTGCCATCATAACCGATGGCTCATCGTGATTTTTACCCTCCCATAAAAAGAGCAAACCTCGTTCCTCAGATAATTCCAAAGTGCATACCTTGAAAACCGAAGGATAAAGCTTAGGCAAGGCATTAACAAGCTTATCAAATTCCTTTTCATTCTCTAACTCAGGCTCTTTATAAGACACTGTTTTAAAACGCACAAGCTCCTGCAAAGTTTTTACAGATTTATCCTTATCAAAGCTTATTTCCTCTTCAATTATTTCCGCATTTTGCCTTGGCTTGAAATTGTACGTTCTTACAAGTAAAATCAAAACCAACGCTAATATTAAAATCAAAATCGCATACAGCATTAAAGCATATCCTTTTTATACATTATTCTTGCTACCGCAAGTGTAAACAACACGCCAACGGGCGCCATAATTCCAACTTCACCACTGGTCAAAGGTGTGAAAATAAATATTCCTAACATAAGCACCATGGGCGCAATGGCAATTTTAAAGTTTTTAGAAACAAATACAACTGCCAAACCGCCAAAAAGTGCAGGTAATAATTGGTCGAAAGCAGGTTTTAAAACTTCCGATTCAAGCAAAATACCAAAGTTTGAAACCTTAATTAAAACCACACCAACCACAATAATTAAGGTGGTAACAATGCTTGAAACCGCAATAGCAATAGTAGATACTATCTCGCCTTCTTCGGAATTAGCTTTAACGTCAGCCTTTTCCATAGCATCAAGCGCGCAAGGCAATTTTAAATTAGAAATATTACCTGTAACAAAAGAAAGATACGAACCACCCGCACCCAGCATGGGAACGTAAGTGAAAACTTCAATAATACCTACCGCCCAATACATTGGCAAAACAGCAATAAGTGCCCTGCCCATAGAGCCCCATTCGGGTACGGCATTAAAAATTATACAAAGCAATAGCGGAAAGGCCAAAATAAGCGCTAATAAAGTATATCCCCAAATTCGTCCGTCACGGTGTACGCTTTCAAGATAAGTCATTTCTTTTTTCATTACGCCACCCTCCTTTAAGACAACCAATTAGTGATCGGAATAGCCGAAGCCATACCGCCTATAAGACTTATTGGCAAGGCGTAATCGGTAATCCATTTTATTTTAAACACCTTTGTCAAAAGACCGCAAATCAACATAAGTAACGCAGAACTCGCCATTACAAGCACCGGTATAAGTGCGGAAAGTTTACCTGTAAACACACTGCCAAAATCCCAAAAAACATAACCTAAGAAAGCCGAAATCATACCGATAAACATTGCATTAGAGAAAATTTCACTCCATTTTTTATCCATGTTTTCAATTTTCTTCATACCCTTTTGAATTTTCTTAGAAAGAAGCGGTACCAAAATTAGACCTATTATAATTCCTAAGGTCATAACCCATGCGACAGTAACAAAAACTGATGCCGAAGTAATTGTTTCACCCGGCTTCATTCCAAATTCATTTACAGTATTGTTGGCGGCAATAGTTTCATACGAAAGCGAACCAATAACCGAAAGTCTAAGCCATGGTAATGGTAGCCCTAACGACTTTGAAAGTACAACAACACCAACCAAAATAGAAATTGCAGGTGCAATTGTAAAAAGTGCTGAAGAAATTATAATTTTCTTGAGTTTTTTCTTTTCCATACCAATAACCAACGCACGACGGTAAGCACGCACCAAAAAATACACCGACTGCGCAAGCACAACTGCAACCAAAACGGCTACCATTGCGTAAATAATCGGATGATTAACACTAAATTCCATTTTTAACGTCCTTCCTTTTGTTAATGTTTAAATTCTATCACATTAGCACTGTTTTGGCAAGAATTTATAATTAATTATATAAAATAACGAATATACATATAAAAAATAGCAAAATTACCGCTTTTTCGCCAAAAAATGAAAAAAATAAAAAAAGTACTTTATTTTTTTATTAGTTTTTGTTATAATTGATTGGATACTTAAGGTATCATTAAAAATGTTAAAGATGGATTCGTTCCATAAAATTTTAGGAGGTTGATTCACAATGAGTCATAAGTATGTTTACCTTTTCTCTGAAGGCGACGCTTCAATGCGTGAACTTCTCGGCGGTAAGGGTGCTAACCTTGCAGAAATGACCAAAATCGGTCTTCCTGTTCCTCAGGGTTTCACTGTTTCTACCGAAGCTTGTACACAGTATTATGAAGACGGCAGAAAAATCAACGATGATATCCAAGCACAAATCATGGAATACATCGAAAAAATGGAAGAAGTTGTTGGCAAGAAGTTTGGCGACAAGGAAAATCCCCTTCTCGTTTCAGTACGTTCAGGTGCCCGTGCTTCTATGCCTGGTATGATGGATACCATCCTCAACCTTGGTCTTAATGAAGAAGTTGTTGAAACAATGGCAGCTAAGTCTGGTAATGCTCGTTGGGCATATGACTGCTATCGTCGTTTCATTCAAATGTATTCCGACGTAGTTATGGAAGTTGGTAAGAAGTATTTTGAAGAACTTATCGACAAAATGAAGGAAGAAAAAGGCGTAACTCAAGACGTTGAGCTTACCGCTGACGACCTTAAAGAACTTGCTAATCAGTTCAAAGCTGAATACAAGTCTAAAATCGGTGCTGACTTCCCAACTGATCCTAAGGAACAGTTAATGGGCGCTATCGAAGCTGTATTCCGTTCATGGGACAACCCACGTGCAAACGTTTACCGTCGTGACAACGATATTCCTTATTCTTGGGGTACCGCTGTTAACGTACAAATGATGGCATTCGGTAACATGGGTGACAACTGCGGTACCGGTGTTGCATTTAC
>JBGVDY010000167.1:0-3776 GCA_045119585.1 Acutalibacteraceae bacterium
GGTGTTGATTATACAATTCTTCATCTTAGTGATATTTTAGCTATCGTAGAGTAGGAGGAATATTTTATGGCTAAGGATATTATTTTTGGCGAAGAGGCAAGAAAAGCACTTCAAACAGGTGTTGATAAGCTTGCTAATGCAGTTAAGGTTACGTTAGGTCCAAAGGGTAGAAATGTTGTTCTTGATAAGAAATTTGGCGCACCGCTAATAACAAATGACGGTGTTACCATTGCAAAAGAAATTGAACTTAAGGACCCATTTGAAAATATGGGTGCACAGCTTGTTAAAGAAGTTTCAGTTAAGACTAACGATGCCGCTGGTGACGGTACAACAACTGCAACGGTATTAGCTCAGGCACTTATTAATGACGGTATGAAAAACGTTGCCGCAGGTGCTAATCCTATGGTAATTAAAAAGGGTATTAAATTGGCAGTAGACACTGCAACCCAAACTATTATTGCTAACTCTAAAAAAGTTTCAGGCAGTGAAGATATTGCACGTGTTGCTACAGTTTCTTCAGGTGATGAAACAATAGGTAATCTTATTGCAGACGCTATGAGTAAGGTTACTGCCGACGGTGTAATTACCGTTGAAGAATCAAAAACCGCTGAAACATATTCTGAAGTTGTTGAAGGTATGCAGTTTGACCGCGGTTATATCACGCCTTATATGGTTACTGATACTGATAAAATGGAATCAGTTTTGGATGATGCTTTAATACTTATCACTGATAAGAAAATTTCTAATATTCAAGAAATTTTACCAATATTAGAGCAAATCGTAAATGCTGGTAAAAAACTTTTAATTATTGCTGAAGATATTGAAGGTGAAGCACTTTCAACACTCATTGTTAATAAGCTTCGTGGCACCTTCACTTGTGTTGCTGTTAAGGCTCCCGGCTTTGGTGACAGACGTAAAGAAATGCTTCGTGATATCGCTATTTTAACAGGCGGTGAAGTTATTTCCGAAGAACTTGGCTTAGACCTTAAAGAAACCCAAATGTTCCAGCTAGGTCAAGCACGTCAGGTTAAGGTTTCTAAAGAAAATACTATTATTGTTGATGGTGCAGGCGATACAAACGCTATTAAAGACCGCATTAATCAAATTAAGAATGAGCTTAGCGTTACAACATCTGACTTCGATCGAGAAAAGCTACAGGAAAGACTTGCAAAGCTTGCAGGCGGTGTTGCAGTAATTAAGGTTGGTGCAGCTACTGAAATTGAAATGAAAGACAAAAAACTTCGTATTGAAGATGCACTTTCAGCAACAAAAGCTGCTGTTGAAGAAGGTATAGTAGCGGGCGGTGGTGTTGCACTAATTAACGCTATTCCTGCAATCAGTGCATTGGCAGATACAGTAGATGGCGACATTAAAACCGGTGTACAAATAGTGCTTAAAGCTTTGGAAGCACCTATTCGTCAAATTGCTTATAACTCAGGTCTTGAAGGCTCAGTTATAATTGAAAAAATTATAAATTCCGGTAAGGTGAATTACGGATTTGATGCTTATAATGAAGTATATACCGATATGCTTGAAGCAGGCATCGTTGACCCAACTAAGGTTACCCGTTCAGCACTTGAGAATGCATCAAGCGTTGCATCAATGGTGCTTACAACCGAAAGCCTTGTGGCTGATAATCCTGAAGATGCTGCCGCTGCTGCACAAGCCGCTGCTGCCGCAGGTGCAGGTGGAATGTACTAATAAAATACAAAAAATCCCGACTAAAAGTCGGGATTTTTTAGTTGATAGTGAAAAGTGAATAGTTATGGTGTTCGCTTTGCAAACTATATTTATTGTGGTAGATTTTTATGTATTAGCTGATTTATCTTGCTTTTTTGTGAAAACAAAAGACTTATAACTAATATTTCAACTGTAGTCATTAAAAGAACAAAGGGGATACGGCTTACAAATACAACCCAAAAAGCTGCGATACCACCGCGATAAAGTACTGATATAAAAATAGTATTTAGTGCCAATGAACAAACAAGCTTATTTAAAACGGTTGCAATAATTATTCTTATTACAGTTGCTTTTTTATAAAGGAATATCGCTAAGCATAGACCAACTAACATATTGGTGATTGTGTAACCGGGAAAATATGGTCCAAAGGGCTTAATTAAGGCACCTATCAGGTCACCTAGACCACCAACTGCAATTGCATAAGGTACACCTAAATAACAAGCGGCAAATGCAACCGTAATAAAGCCAAAGCTTATGTTGTTATTCCATACTGAATATGACGGCATAAAACGTTCTAAAATAACGTTTAATGCAACTAAAATAGCAGTGAGAATAATTTTAAACAATTGATTTTTTTTCATAAAATAAACCTCCTATTACCCGTATTGTCGATAATAGGAGATTTTTTAATCTACTTATTATTTGACAGCGGGATGCGACAACAAAACCGCGGGATAAATCCTTCGTTTTTGCGGCAACTCCCCGTCCGCAAAACACTTAACGCTTTGTTATCTACTCTGTGTTATATGTTAATTATATGTAATTTTAATGTTTTGTCAAGCCTATTCATCTAAAAGCTTGGTATCGCGAGCGTAAAAGAATATGTACTGTTGGGCAATACCCGCATATTCTTGCGCGTTTTCAGGAAGCTCATCCCCAAATAAAACACTCATAGCACGCTTTATCCAAACATCTTTTGGAAAAGCAGAAGTATGGTGATGGGAAAATAAAAGACAACAGTCGGCAACCTTAGGACCAACTCCTACTATTTTCATAAGCTCTGCTCTTGCATCATCAAGCGGTATATTTTTAAGGTTATATAAATCAACTGCACCACTAACAACCTTTTTTGCGGCATCAAGCAAATATTTTGCCCTAAAACCACTGCGTAAAACAGCTAAATCTTCAAGAGTTAGACTAGCTATTTTTTCGGCGGTTGGGAAGGTATAATATCCGTTTTTATGTTCACCAAAGTTTTCACAAAGTCTTTCTATAATGCCTTTTATACGCTTAATATTATTATTTTGTGAAATAATAAAAGAGCAAAGTGTTTCAAAAGGTTCTTGGTTTAAAATACGTATTCCATGTGAATATTCACATGCTTTTTTTAGTGTTTCATTTTCGCTTAGTTTAACAATAATACTTTCATAATCGCGGTCTAAATCAAAGTAATTATACCAAATATCTTCAAAATCTTGCTTTGTTGTATTGTATAAAACTATACTGCCGTCCGCTAATTTTTCAAGCTCTAAATACTTATTGTAAGCAACACCTGACCATACGTTATTATCGTTACAACTCCACCTGAAAGCCTGACCGCAGTCGAGTGTATGTGGTAAATCAAAGTCGGGCAGGCCGTATATGTAGACATTATTATTTTTAAATTCAAATTTTTTCAAAATTATCACTCCGTATTTACATTATAAAACTTTTTTGTTATAATATCAATAATAAGTGAAAGGAAAAAATAATTATGCGTCACGATATTTGTACTATACCGATTAGTTTAGTTTTTGAAGTTAATGACGGTTGTCCGATTTGCCGTATGCGAGAAACAGTAGAAAAAAGGATAGTTGATTACATAATGGGTGCTGCTATGATGGAGCCGGACGTAAGAATAGAAACTAACCGTTTGGGCTTTTGCGAAAGGCATTTTGATATGATGCTTAATAATAGAGGAAGACTGCAGTTGGCTTTGGTTTTAGAGTCACATATTGATGAAATTTCAAAAAAGATTTTTGAAAAAAAGCTCTTTAATTCAGCTAATAAAAAAGGTGATAAGGTTAAAAAACTCAGTGACTCGTGTTTTGTTTGTT
>JBGVDY010000168.1:0-4136 GCA_045119585.1 Acutalibacteraceae bacterium
CCAATTAGTACAAACAATGCTTATTATAGACGGATGCGTAGGACTTACAACTTGGCAAAAGATATTGGAGGTGAAATAATGAAGCAAAAGTTTTTAAAATGGCTTAAAGCGGCGGGAGTGCGTGCAATTAAAACGGTGGCGGAAACGGCAATCGCTACTATAGGTACGTCGGCGGTAATCTCGCAGGTGGACTGGCGACTTGTTCTATCGGCTTCAATGCTTTCGGGTTTTGTGTCGTTGCTGCTTTCTGTTAAAGGCTTGCCAGAGCTTGAAAAGTAGATTTTATCAATATAAGTATGTTTTTCTTTAGAAATATAAAAAATTAAAAGGAGGCTCTATTATGAGCGAAAATAATAATTTAAAACAGAGTGAACAAGAAATTGTAATATCAGCGAATCAAATAGGATTTTATAATTTTATTGATAATGGATTTTTCTATTCCCCCCAAAATTATAAAATAGGTTTAGTCGAAATAAAAACTGATAACACTATACAGTATTCGCCACCAATTAGTACAAACAATGCTTATTATAGTCAAATGCTTAATGCTAGCGAGCTTATTCCATATAATTTCACAAGAAATTATATGGAAGCAAATTCGGAGAATTGGTATAAAATACGGACTAATGCAAGCTCGGCTCATATAAACGGTGGCACAGGTATATATAACTTTGAGAATGATTGCAACATCCCTATGTATATCTATGATATAAGTGGTACACTTATTGATTGTGATGAAACCGGTAATAAAATTTCAGTTGCGCTTGAATTTGGACAAACATATTATCTACGCGTAACATCTAATAGTTACAATGACTATGAATTAAAACTAACTTATGATGATGTCGGAGGTACTACAGGTACATACACCTCTGAAATGCAAGAAAACTTTTTATTACTAGCGTATAGTTCATCTAATCTTATGGAAAACAAACGTATTAAGAAAGCGGAGCTTACTTTGTATCAAAAAGCAGCAATCGGTGCTCCTGTAAAGAACCGCAAAATAGGTGTATATGCTTATGACGAATTAATACACCCTGACCATACACTTGAAGAATATGTAGAAGTGTGCGATTGTGTAACAATTAAACAGGCAAAAGACAGCGAAGTAGTGGAATACACCTTTGATGTTATGGGTATTTTAGAAAAGTATTGTGCAACAAGTGGTGGAGGTTTTGATGTATTCGTTAAACCGATAATAGACGCTTCACAAGGGGAAAATTATATCACCGTTTACGGTAAGAATAGTGAATACGCACCTAAACTTACATTTACTTGTGAATCAAACTATGGTGTTAATACTAATTACCGCAGTGACTCTCACGAGTTGGGTCGTTTCGGTCAAGGCAGTATTGATTTACAATACGGCAACCTTATGTTTGAAAGTGAAGATTTTGCTTGGGGCGGCAATAGAATGCCTGTAACAATTAAGCATTTATATAATAGCTTGTTATTTAATCAACAGTATACTGCAAAAAGCAGTATTGGTCTTAATACTGCAGAATTTGGCGCTATGAAGTTAGGCTTAGGTTATAAGCTTAATATTATGCAAAGTATGTGTAAAAATGATGATGAGAATTACTATGTTTACACAGGCGAAAACGGTGAAGAGCTTTACTTTATGCCAACTGATGACGCAAACATTTATAAAACAAGTGAAGAAGACGGCGATCTAGAGTATAACGATAGCACCCGTATTCTAGATAACGGCGATAAATACTTGTTTGATGAAAATGGCAGACTTATTAAAATCACTGATGGAGATAATGAAAATAATGCTATAGAAATTGTATATACCGATAATAAGCTTACAGCCGTTAAGGATGCGGTAAATAGAGTATTTACCTTAGGGTATGATGAAAACGGTTATTTAACATCAATAACCGCGCCTGACGGCACACAAATAACATATACTTATGCAAGTGATTTACTTACAGCAGTAAATTATCCAAACGGTAAATCGGCACAAATTACATATACAAGCAAAAAGCCTACCGCGATTACCCTATATGATAACGGAGTAGCAGTTCAAAAGATGGCATATACCTTTAATAATTACTCGGTAATAAAGGTTGAAGAGTATGGATATAAAGACGGTGTATCGCAAACAGGTATTACAAAAACTTATACCTATTCGCAGTCGGCAGGCAGAACTGTTGTACATTCAAGTGAAAACTCGGGAAACACAGTTTATGTATTTGACAATGATGGTGAAATTGTAAGTGAATATTTTACTACTAACTATTTTGGTGATAATAATGTTCTGCTTGAAAACGGCGAAGGTGTCACAACCGTAAGTAACTGTTTGGTAGGACATAATTTTGAAAATGTTTCAAAGGATTGGTATGAAGAATCTGCAAATTCGGGAAATCTTACTTTTGAACTTATAGAAGCAGAAGACAAAGTTAAATACGGTAAACATTATTTAAAAATCACTTCAAATAACAGTGGCGCTGTTCGTAACGGTATTTATCAGTGCAGCTATATGCCTGATGGAGATTTTACATTCTCGGCATATATGCGTGTGGTATCGGGCTTCGAGGGTGAAAACGATGGCGCATATTTAAGTATTTATCATTCAAGCGAAACTGCTGCATTTGTAAATAGCGAAAAGTTAAAAATTCCTGATGATGAGTTTGTTCGTGTAAGTGCCACCTATAATGGCGGTGATAGTGGTTTTTGTGCCGCAATTATGCTTGACGGCGCAGGTGTAGTTGAAGTTTATGCACCGCAGTTTGAATATGGCGCGGCGCCTAACTCTTATAACCATATTTCAGACAGTAGCTTTAATATAGAAGGTAGTTGGACCTTAAATAGTGCCGAATATTATTTTGAAGGGGGTTCTAGTTCGTTCAGTTCACTTAAAATAACAGGTGATGTTGACACAAAAAAATATGCCGGACAAGTTGTGACAGTTAAGAGTGCTAAATCAACCCGCGAGACCTTTAAGCTTTCAGGTTGGGCAAAGGGGTACGCGTTGCCTACACACGACGGCGCAGAAGAAAATCCCACATTCCGTTTGCGTGCGGTAGTTAACTATGCCGATGGTACTACAAACGAAACCCCAATAACAGCAGATTTTTGCCCATATACAAGTGATTGGCAGTATACATCAGTTGAGTTCGCAAAGGAAGCTTTTAAGGAAGTAACCAATGTAGAAGTATTTTGCGATTACGATTATAACTACGGTGATGCATATTTTGATGATATTGAGCTTATCCGTACTCAAATTGAAACAGGGCTTAAAGAAGAAGATTTTGCAGTAGAAGAAGATTATACAGATGAGAGCGGCACCACAACCGAAGATAACCAAAATCAAGCGGAAGAAACTGAAGAATTTAATGCTTTCAATGAGCTTGTGGATGCTTTCGGTAATAATTTGACCGAAACCACCTTTACCGAAGGTGAATTTGGTACAATTTACCGTTCGTTTGGTTATGATGAAGAAGGTAATAACCTTGTAAAAGAAACCGATGCGCGTGGGTATACTACACAGTATGTTGTAGATAAAACAACTTCGCAAAACAAGGAAGTTACCGACCGCTTAGGCAATAAAACCGCCTACGAATACGACCAATCGGGCAGAACAACTAGGGTGACTAGCAAAAATGCCGAAAATCAAGAAATTGCAAATGTTTCTTACGCTTACAATTCTTATGATGACCTTACCGAAATTGTTCGCGGTGATGGTTTAAAATATCTGCTTAAGTATAACGCTTTCCGTAACCTTGAAAGCATTGGCATTGACGGTAAGGAAGACGGCGACCTTATAAAATACACCTACACACGCGGCGGTAGAATAAACAGTATGACCTATGCCAACGGCGATAAAATGTCTGCTTACTATGACGGACAAGGTAATATGCTAAGTGAAACTTGGGTAGACAAGGACGGTAACCGAACTGCATACTACCAATACGGCTATAATGCGCAGGGTGAAATTGTTAGAACTATTGACAATGTTGCTAAAAAATTGTATAATTATACATACGATAACGGTCGCATTGAGCAAGCGGTTGAGAGCGAAATTACATTTGATGATTTTTATAACTTGATTAACTCTAAAAAAGTAATTTCTACTATTCGTTACTATTACGATAACGAAGGTACCCTTACTAAAAAGCGCATTATTTCGC
>JBGVDY010000169.1:0-4177 GCA_045119585.1 Acutalibacteraceae bacterium
TTTAAACTGACTGTCATACCCTTTGAATTTTGCATATAAACGGAATGCAAGCGGAACCTTTACACTACCACTGTCTTTCAAAATTTCAGCAATTTTTACTGTTGGTGTTCCTTGGGGGATTTCTATTGTAACCTTACCGCCACGTCCAAAGCCTATGCCCATATAATCAGCGCCAACAAATATAACAGCAACCGCTAAGGATATTGAAACTGCAAAAATCATTAATATCCAAACAATAGATTTAATGCCGTTTTTTGATTTCTTTTTGCGTTTTTTGAAAGCACTGGGTTGTTCTTCGGTTTCAGCAACAGTAAAGCCTTTACCGATAACGTATTCATCATCTTGGAAGTTGTTTTTTAAATTATCACTCATTTTAAACTCCGTAATTAAAACTTCATTGCATTTTTAATTTTGTTGGCGATTTCTTCGCCTTTTAAATATTCTAAAATCTTAAATCCAAATTCACTTGCGGCACCTGCGCCACGTGCAGTAATTATGTTTTGGTCTAAAGCTACCTTTTCATCTACAATATTAGCATCAAATAGTTCATTTTCAAAGCCTGGATAGCAAGTGGCATTTTTACCTTTTAATAATCCTTTATGACCTAAAATTGACGGTGCAGCACAAATAGCACAAATTAAAAGTCCTTTTTCGTTACAGTAATCAATTGCATTTTGTACAGTATCATCGCTTTCAAGGTTAGGAGTTCCTGGTATGCCGCCCGGAAGTATTATTGCTTCAAGATTATCATAACTTAAACCCTTATTAACAGTATCGCAGTTTACTGTGATATTATGTGATCCTGTGATATAGTTACTGCCAATACCAACTGTTTTAACTTCTATTCCTGCGCGTCGTAATATGTCAAGCGGAGTTATTGCTTCACATTCTTCAAAACCATTAGCTAAAAACAAATAAACCATAAATTACCTCTTAATAAATATTAAGGCAAGCCTTTAAAACGTCTTGAGAAATACTTTCGATTGTTCGTGCATTATCACCTTCAGCACAGGGTATAATCTCCCAACCTGAGTATTTTGCGGTGAATAAAGCAGCTTTTCTGCAACGCGCTAAATACTCGGTATCGCTTTCGTGAATATCTTTTTTACTTTCGTCACCCTTGTATCTACCAGTTAGCAGTTTTTGAGAAACTTCAATAGGCATATCAAGGAAAATCACCTTATCGGGTTTTGGTATTGAAACTTTATTATATTCGAAATCATAAAGCCATTCTAAAAAGCTTTCCCATTCGATTTCTGGTAGCTTTGAACATTGATGTACAGCATTTGAAGTTGTATATCTACCTGCAACAACAGTACCGCCATTATTATAAAATTCGCCCCAATTAGCCTTGAAAGATGCATAACGGTCAACACAATAAAAGGTTGAAGCTGCGAAAGCGTTAACATCATCAGGCTTTTTGCCAAAATCACCCTTTAAATACATTTTTACAAGTGTGCTTGAAGGGTTGTCATAATCGGGGAATGATACTGTTTTACAATCAATACCATTTTTCTTAAGGTTTTCGGTAAGTAAATCAAGTTGTGTTGATTTACCGCTACCGTCAAGACCTTCAATAACAATAAGCTTACCCATTATTTTTTAGTCCTTTATAAAATTCTTTAATTTCTTTAGCTTTACCACAGGTCATTTTACCTTCACTGCAACCGCCACGTACACAAGCTGGGCCGGCATTTTTAAATAAATCTGGTGCAACCTGTAAAACAAGGCTAAGCATTTGGTCTGCTACTTCTTTAATTTCCCACTGTGCACGGTTGCAGCAACGGTGTTTAAAGAAATTATGAAGTGAACGTGCATTCATAGTCATTATCATTTGTGTTTCACATGCATTAGGAAGTACAAAACGTGCATCTTCAATAGCTTTTTTCTCAGCCATACGTTCAGCGGTTTTTTGGTCTTTTCCTTCGGCTAAAAATGTTTTTATATGTTTAGCTTTTAAAATATCGGTTAAGGCATCGTAACGTTTCTGATCTTCAGCCATAATTTCATCATATATTTTTTTTGCTTCGGGTTCTTCTTCAATTTCAGGTGGAGTAACATATTCAAATGCGCCTTCTCTTACGTAACGTTGACTTTTTACTGAAAAAGATGCCATTCTGTGGCGTGTGATTTGAGCCAATAGCGCACGTGATACACCTTCTATACCGAATGTAAAGGAAGCGTGTTCAATTGGGCTTTCATGACCGATTTCAGAAAGCATTTCAACAAATTTAGCTGCACTTTCATCTGATAGATTATTGCGTAAATCTGAAATATTAGAACTGCTGTAGCATAACTTTGCAGCTGATGCAACGGTATGTTCCGGAGAGGGGGTATGCGCCAAAAGATAAACCTTTGCCATAAGTAAAATCACCTTTCAAAGTGTATAATGTTATATTTTCTTAATTATATCAAAAAAACTGTTGTTTTTCAATGAAAAATGTACAAAACAGAAAAAAATTTAAAATATGCAAAAAAATTCGATAAAAGTCTTTTTTTGTTGGAAGTTTTATGTTATTATATAATAGATAAATTATTTAGGGGGCTTATTTTTATGGCATGTGTTGATTTTAAGCATACTCCATTTGGCGATTTGGCCGTAATTAGTATGCGTGGATGTGAAGACATCTCTTCAAAGGTTGACTATTATTTAAAGCAGTGGCGCGAAGTTCCGGATGAAGAAACTTTTGTTATTCCTGCAAACTGCCCAAGATTTGGTACAGGTGAAGCAAAAGCGGTTCTTAAACATACTGCTAGAGGCTTGGACGTATACATTATTTGTGACTGCTTTAATTACAACGTAGAATACAAAATGTACGGCAGAACCGTTCCTATGAGTCCGGACGACCATTTCCAAGACTTAAAACGTGTTATTGCTGCACTTGGCGGTAAAGCAAGAAGAATTACCGTTATTATGCCAATGCTTTATGAAGGTAGACAGCATAGAAGAACTTCACGTGAATCTATGGACTGCGCTATGGCATTACAAGAACTAATTGCAATGGGTGTAAAAAATATTATTACTTTTGACGCTCATGACCCACGCGTTAACAATGCTATCCCGCTTGATGGTTTTGATAATGTACAAGCTGCTTATCAAATGATTAAAGCATTGCTCAAAACTGTACCTGATATTAAGCTTGATCGCGATCACACAATGATAGTATCTCCTGATGAAGGTGGTGTGGGTCGTTGTATCTATTATTCATCCGTTTTAGGCTTAGAACTTGGTATGTTCTACAAGCGTCGTAATTATTCTGTTGTTGTTAACGGCAGAAACCCAATTGAAGCTCACGAATTTTTAGGTAACGATATCAAAGGAAAAGATTTGATCTTGGTTGACGATATGATCTCTTCAGGTGAATCTATGCTCGATATAGCCGCTAAGCTTAAAGAAAAGGGCGCAGGCAGAATATTCATTTTCTCAACATTCGGTTTGTTTGTTGAAGGTTTAGATAAATTTGATGAATATTATGAAAAAGGTCTTATTGATAAGATTTTTACTACTAATTTAATTTATCAAACTCCTGAACTTTTATCAAGAGATTGGTACTGCAGTGTTAATATGTCAAAGTACATAGCTTTATTAATTGAAACCCTAAATTACGATAATTCAATCAGCAGTCTTTTAGACCCTGTTGACCGTATTAAGAATATTGTTTCAAAATACGAAAGTAAATAATTTTAGTAAAAATAAAAAACTATGGTAGTTAGTCGCTGCCATAGTTTTTTTATGTGTAAAAAAAGTTTTTTAAATTAATCCTTTATCCTTTAGCATTTTAATTTTAAGAATAGCTATTTGTGTTTTTGAGTCTTTTATTTCATTATTTAAGACCATTTCAGCTGCTTTATCAAGCGGTATTTTGGTAACCGATAAAAACTCATCTTCATCAAGCTTTTGTTCACTAAACTCAAGTTCTGTTGCCAAATATAGCCATATAATTTCATCACAGTAAGCAACGGTGGGATATAATTGACCTAAATCTGTAATTTTACCTGCTGTTGCGCCTGTTTCTTCTTTCAATTCGCGTATAGCACCTTCAAGTGTGTCTTCGTTTTTTTCACGTTTTCCCGCAGGAAGCTCTAATAAAATCTCACCGTAGGGGCATCTGTACTGTTTTACAAAAATAAGCTCATAATCATTGGTTAACGGCGCTATACAAATACCGCCATTGTG
>JBGVDY010000170.1:0-3464 GCA_045119585.1 Acutalibacteraceae bacterium
GTCTTGGTAAGCATCGCGCGGCATCTTACCGCCAAGCTTATCCAATTTTTCGTTTGCCTTTAAAACTTCTTTTGCTGAAATTTTTATGGTGTTATTCGCAACTTCAAATGTTCCCTTTTGGCCATCCTTTAAATTGCAAATTTCAAGCCCCACGCTTTTTAATTCAGGAAACTGTTTAAAGAGCTTTGGATGTTTTATAAACTCACTTAGCTTTCCTTTTCGGTAAACCGAATTATCATCACCCAAAGACTTAGTTTTTATAGCATCACCTAAGGGGAAAAACTTCATTGAACGGTCTTCTATTTCATATACCCATTCACCCGAAGTATCTCGCATAACACCCAAATCCATCCATATTCTGCTACGGATATTATCTTCACTATAGTTTCTGCTCTGCAAATTGATTTCCATACGCTCAGCTTGCTCTATAAGCTTCTCATCCTGAACGCGTGCAAAGCTAAATTGCAGCTTGTTTTTGGAATTATTTTCGGCTTTCTGCATAGAATTACTATTGACAATAGGTTTATCTTGTGGTACACTACGTTTAGTAGAGGTATCTTGCCTACGTTGGGAGTTTTTACTCACCATAGTAACAGGTGCCTCTATTATTTTTTTGTCATAGATGTTCACAATATCATACAATACTGCCGCACCGTTTTTACGTGTAGCAACAAGAACATCTGCTATATAGCCATTTTCACCAACTCGATATAATATATCCGCTCTCGCGAATTCAACAATATCATCCTTACGTATATGGTTTGGTTCTTCTCCTATCCAATTTCTTGCAGTTTTTAAAATTTCATCAGCATTTGAAATTGTACGTATTTTATCCTTGTAGGCCTCATCAAAATTTTCAGCATACAAGTTTGCTGAATTTGAACGCCTATATTCATCATTTGTTGTTTTGTTTATTTGTATTTTTTGACCACTGATATTAATCAGATTATTAAATTTAGAAGATATTATTTCTTGTATTACTCTTGCCACACTTCTTCCATCTTTAATATCCAATATATCTTCTGTAACATCAACAAACTTATTACCGTCTATATCAGTTTTTATACTAAACTGCAAATCCCCGCCGCTCTCGGTTGGGGATTCTTTATTTGTATTAACCGCTTCCGAAATCATACGATTAAAACTATCTTCCAAACGCGAAATTTCAAACACAATATCATTATTGCCGGCTAATTTCTTTTTAAGGTACGAAAGGAAGTCAAGTATATATTGAACTACCGCATTGCGTTCTTTATAGTTCAAGTCACTTAGCATACTTTCAAGCATAGAAGTATCGCTAGTGAAAATACACTTACCAACAAAGTCGGCTATCATTTCACAATGTAATTCTGCTCTATCTTCTTCGCTTAATTGTCCATTTTCGTTAAGCTTATATCCGCGTTCTCTTGCGATTTTTTTAATATAAGCATCTTCCAAATCATCAAGCTTTTTATACCCCATTTGCATATCAAGCCAATTTTTGAAAGCCTTAGTTTTCTTAACCGTTTCTACAAACTTGGTATAAGCTTGGGTACCTTCACCAAAGTGAGTTAATTCGTGCTTAAAAATGAATGCTACAGGGTTATATGCAGTGTATCCTATATGAATGGTTTTAGTTTCCTTATCATAATAACCATCAGGAAGAACATCACCCTCTTTAAACTCATAGCCATAACTTCTTAAAAGCTCGGAGGTAATATGCGTAAACTCAAGTTTAACCCCTAACGCCTTTGCTACCTTTTTAATAAAGCTTTGCTCCTGGGCAGTAGTATGCCTGCGCTGTTTATTTTGTCGGCTAACGGTTAGAATGTCAATTTTAGAGTTAATATTCTCGCCGTTAGACTGTAAATCAACATAACCCGCACCGTCATCGGTTTCAACCGCCTCTAAAGGCGTAGATTCAATTTGATTTTCTTGTATACGCTTGGTAACTTCTCCCAATATATGCGCTCTCGGTGAATATGCTTCTACGTAATACGCAAACTCACCTATTATCACATTATCAAGATTTCCGCTCTCTAAATTACTTTTAATTTCATTGTAAAGAGAAACGACTTTTTCAGGATAAATTGCGCCTCCGTTTACGGTTTCCTCATATGTAGATAAAAGAAGTCCTACACCGTTTTCAGTTTTTGAAATGTTCTGACCGATTCTCGCATATAAAATCCCTATGCTTTCTTTGGAATACTTATTAACCTCTTCAATAAGTTCACCAACAGCTATATCAGTAGAATCACCTTTTATAACATTTTCGGCAGCATTCAATAAAGATTTTCCATCTTTTCCTTTTGCAATTTCTTTAAAAAACTGTGCAACGTCTTTTATATCCACATTTGCTTGTTGCATCAATTCATTATATAGTTTTCCGTTTGCTTGAATAGCAGCTTCAGTTCGTGCTTCCTGTATGCTTGAACCACCACTCATAAATATAGAAGAAAGAAATCCTATAAAACCTTCATAAGCTGAATCTGTCAATGCTCCTAAAGGGTCATCAAAAACCGTATTTTCTTCAGTGCCTAAAAATATTTCCTTAAGTAGCGGTCCTAGTAAACTTTGTATAGATTCTTCAACATATTCTCCGGCACCATTACCTAATAGTTTAAAAGCCACTTTAGCCAAAACACCATTAAAATTTTTGCTAAAGCTGTTAATAGCTTTTCCTGACAACACACCACTTCCGGGTAATTCCGAACCCAATGCCATTTCTAAAGTACATTCTGCAGCGGTGACTGCAGTAGCATAAGTTAGCAAACGCCAGTCTTTTGTAATACCGGCTTTTACGCCTTCTTTATAGGCATTCCCAAAAACACTTGGTGCGAATGTTGCAGTACTTATTACTCTACTAACCGTTCCTGCCATTCTCTCTGCCGCCTTAACAGTTTTACCCACGTTTATAGCATTACTATATGCAGCGCTTGAACCAGACATAGATAAAGCCATTGGTATCGCATTTCTTGCTATATTGGTAACTACATCTTGAACTATTTTATCAACTTCTTGGCCGTTTTTAGAATAATACTCTCTTAATGACTGACTAGCTAAATCGTAATAACTTGAAGGACGTTCGTTTATTTCTTTTTTAACTTTGTCGGAATTACCTGTTATATATCCTGTTGCAACTCTTCCGGTATCAATTGTATCAACTAAATAGCCGGTCAAGCCTGTGCCTATATACAAAAGTCCCCTGTCAACATTTCTGTTAAAGGTATTTCTAAATTCAGTTTCGTTTTTGCTTCTCACACCATTCGAATCCGCAGGTAATCTTTTTTGCCCAAATATATCATTTGTAGTATTTTCGCCACCGTAGGCAGTAGCATTATATAATTCAGTTGATTTTAGAAAAGTTTTATTTTGCCCATTTTCTGTAGTTTTTGAAGATAACTTTGTTAAATTTCCAACTGCTTCCTGTTGTTTTTTCCACACCAATGTTGCAGTTTCAAGCATATCTTCTTCATCGGCAGTAA
>JBGVDY010000171.1:0-1166 GCA_045119585.1 Acutalibacteraceae bacterium
AACCCAACTTGCACCAAGTGCTGCGCCAAGTGCTTTACCTACATGGATTGAAGGAATATTATATTTAACACAAATATCTTCATGTGCTTGTGCTTGAGTATGCAATTCACCTTTTCGTGCGCTGGAAACGCAATAATAGTCGGTTACAAGAATTGTTACAATATCGCAATCGGGATATGCTGTTTTAACTTCTCTCACAACTGTTTCAAACTGCATTTGAGCACGGTCATAAGAAGCTTTATCGTAAAAGTCATTTATTGAATATTCAATAAATAGTAGGTCGGGTGCTTTTGAAACAACGTCACGTGCAACGCGGTAGCAACCAAGATATGTACCGGTTTCACCAATAGCTTGGCTAATATTGCTTACATTAGCTGCAGGGAAATTGTTTGTAAGCCAGTTGCCTACGCGTGCGCGCCATGAATAAAGGCTTGGATTACTTGAACCTGAACCTGCAGTTACAGAACCGCCAAAGTAAACAACGTTAAGCTCTTTATCGTTTTTAAGCTTACTAAAGGTATTGCCAAGTCCGTTACGAACGTTAATATAACTGCTATATTTATTCGACTTAGCCTCTTTAAATACAAGTGTATACTTACCGGGTTTACCTGTTAAGGTAAGCACGCCGTCTATAGATTTTACTTCTTCACCTGTGGAAGTATTAACAGCAATCGTTTCATAACCTTCAGCTATATCAAACGTACCTGCAATAGCATTACCGTTATTATCGCGACGGAAGGAAATCATACCTTCTTCTCCACCGTTTTTAATATAGTAGTAATTGGTAATGTTTTTAGCGGTTAATACAGTTTCTAAATCAGTAACCGATGCACTATTTTCTTCAATTACCTGAACTGCATTTGCAGTCATTAAACTAGTTGCTTCGTTACTACCAATCATATTAACAAGCTGTCCTTGTTTAACATAGATATTAAGGTTAGTAAGTGTTAACGTAGTATTCTTACTTGTGGTGCCCCAATACAATTGAGGCTTAGCACCTACATTATCAACAGTTATATTATAGTCACCTGTAAAAGTGGCATTAACGCCGGAAGCCATATATAACCTACGATTTGAAGAGGATAAATAATTTGCATTAATATTAACATTCATACCATCAAAGGTAAGGTTTTTTGTTGATGAAAGTAAATATGTATTAAGGGCAT
>JBGVDY010000172.1:0-2947 GCA_045119585.1 Acutalibacteraceae bacterium
CTTGTGTAGGCGAAAAGAAAGGGCGGAAAGATTCGCCTAAAGGGGGAATTTCGATTTCCCCCTTAAGTGACGAAAATTTAATTTTATTAAAACGCCGTCAAAGAGTGAAAACTACGTTTTCAATTTGACGGCAAGTTTCACCTATTTTATAATATCTTCGCTGTCACTGTAACCCCCTTAAACGACAAGGGCTACGCCCTTGACCCGTTTACGGGTAGCTAGGAATCTTTGCATGGCTGTCAGGCCAACATAAAAGCGCACTTGTGCGCTGCCAGTATAGGTTAGGGCTATGCCCGAAAATGAAATACCACCCGCTATGCGGGTGGATATTTATTTTTTAGTTTAGCATTACCTTGTCAAGTCCGCCTTTAGCAAAGCAGAATCTGTTTTTAATGGTTCTCTTTAAGAAGTAGCAGTCGAGTACGCTTTTTAATACGTCTTCGTTTTTAAATGCATGGTCGAATGCTTCTTCCAAAAGCTTTTGACAAAGCTCTTCATCGCCATCAATACGGGCAATAATCGCTTTACCGAATAGAGAATAAATAACTTTATGATGATTTAAGTATGTCCAAGAATCGTGCTCGCAAGGGTCGTACTTAATAAGGTTTTTATCAATAACCTTTTGGAATTCTTCCATAGCGGCTAAAGCATCAATTATGCCTTGCTTAAATGCGGCAACGTCGGTGCATTCCTTTTCACCCTTTAAAATACCAAGGTCAAATTTTTCGGAAAGAAGTGCGAAGTATTCCTTTAGCGGTTCTACAGTACCTCTACCGAAAGCACCGTGATAAAGCTTGGTTCTAATAGTTTCAAAATCGGCATCCTTATTCCATAAAAGCTTTGCCATAGCAGTCATTGCGATAGAAGTGGGGAAAGCGTTACGGTTAAGCTGACAGCTAATATATCCGTCAAGACCTAAACCGTCGAAGTGGCTAATATCGGTAAAGAGTACCTTACCCATTCCTTCACCGCCTGCATCAAGCATAAAGTCCCACATAAGATGGTAGTCAAAGTCTACATATTCACAGTCGAATAATTGCTGCCAAGCATAAAGGTGAGAAAGGTTTTCGTCAATATCAAGCGGTTTTTTAAAGGTGTTAAGTGGATACCGCGGTTCTTCTTTTAAGCGGAATGTTTCGGGGAAGGTGTTTGCAAAGGTACGTGTAATGGGGGCGTAACCTAAAAGCACACATTCCGGATGACGAAGTTTTGTTTCAAGTGGTGAGCAAATAGAATCAAGGTAAATCAGCGGAACAATCTTAGACTTTATTCCCTTTTCTACAAATCTATCTGTAATTTCGTTTACTATATTTAGGTAGTGATCAGCGCAGGTCTTTTTAACACATTCTTCGCACTCGCAAGAGTTGTTAAGATGGTCTGAAAGCCAGAAGTGTATGTAATCGGTTTCAGGGTTTTTGAGTGCATATTCGGTAACTGCATCGGCAATTCTTGCAATAACCTTGGGGTTAGAGTTGCAAAGCTGTGTTAGGAATGGACTATTAAGTGTTAATTCACGCTTACCGTTAACCATAGCGCAAAGGTCGAGATATTCTTGCGGAATATCTTCGGGCTTTGGTTGGAATTCGGGGTCTTCACTTATACCGAATGCAAGGTTGTGCCAACCGTGACCCTTGCGGTGCAGCATAAGACCGCGTTTTTTAATTTCTTTTACAAGCACCTTCATAAAGTCGGTAATTTCTTCTTGAGTTAAAGACTTACCTTCTTTATATGGGTTAGAAAGATGTCTGTACCATCTTTGGAAGAAGGTTAATGAATCTTCAAACTGAATAAAGTAACCGTTCATACCAACCTTTGGTAGCCATTCAACCATATCAAGAATATTTTCAAAGCTAATAGCACCTTCAATACACATTGTGCGGTGGCGCTTCCAAGCTTTTTCGTTAATGTAAACGTCGGTGCTAAAGGGATTTTCGGGATAATGGTCACCGTTTACACCAGGTCTTGCCCAGGTCATACCCCATTCTTCTAAAAGGCGATACACACCGAATAGAACGCTACGTGGATTAGATGCAGCAATAAAGCCCTTTGCATTATGTACGTCAATAACGTAAGCATCGTCAAGCTCGCGGTCTTCCAGTTCCATTTCAATACCAAAGTCTTCAAAAAGACCTATAGAAACGTTAGCTCTTACGCCTAAACGCTTTAAATATCTTTCTAATTCTTCTTTTGCAAAATTTATAGTGGTATTATTCATTTTAATCCGCCTTTCAATTTTGTTCTAATGTGATTATAACTTGTATAATATAAAATGTCTACAAGAAAAATGTAAAAATTTTGTTTTTTTAGAATAACGGTGGTGGGGGAAGCTCGGGATTTAAGAAGTTAATACGCTCGTTGGTCATACGTGCATAGAACATACAGTCGAGTACGGGTTGTATAACGTCTTCGTTTTCGAAAGCCACCTGTTGTGACTGCTTTTTATATTCTTCAGCCTTTTCGTATTCAGCATCTAAACGTGCAATAAGAGACTTACCTAAAAGGGAATATATTTCTCTATGCACGCCCAAAAACTCCCAAGAAGCCTTATGGCATGGGTCTTCTACGCCAAGATGCGCTTCAATGCAGTCCTTCATATCGTCCATTTTCTTAATCGCGGCTTCAATACCTGCTTTAAATTCATCTGTATTAAGCGGCTTTTGGTTGCGAATAACACCTATATCAAAGCTTTTTGAAAGAAGTGCAAAGTAGTCGCAAAGAGTGTCAACTGCATCTTCACCAAAGGTGGCGGTGTATAGTTCTTTACGCATAGCATCAAAATCAAAATCACTTTTCCATAACGCTTTTGCAATTGTAGTCATAGCGATTGATGACGGAAAAGCGTTACGCTGTAACTGACAGCTAATAAAGCCGTTAAAGCCTAAATTATCAAAGTTTTTAATGTCTTGGTACGCTATTTTTGAAATAGCTTCGCCGCCCGCATCAAAAA
>JBGVDY010000173.1:0-2967 GCA_045119585.1 Acutalibacteraceae bacterium
TGGCAAGTTTCAGGCAAGTTACTCTTTTTATACCAACCAACCGCAGTTTTTTTACATTCTTCGGTAGCAAGTCCGCCTGTTTTGGTGCAGTAGTATCTTTCAACTGCATACTGGCTTTCGGGGAATTCCTTAACCTTTAAGCCTTTATGAATTTTGCTCATAACAGTAGCCCATTGGCTCTTTGCAATGCCAAGGTTTGCTGAAGGCATTTTCTGCATGGTTTCATAACCACACCAAGAAGAAACTACGTAATAAGGTGAACCGCCCACAAACCATTTATCGTTATCAGAGCTTGAAGTACCCGTTTTACCGAAAAGCTTCATTTTAGGCACAGAAGATGCAACCGACGTACCTGTACCCTGACTTCCGTAAATAACGTTTTGTAGCATTTTGTTCATTACAGTAGCAGTATCAGAGCTTACTGCCATTGTAGGCTTTGTATTCTTTTCAAGTACAATATTACCCTTTTGGTCGGTAACCTTGGTATAGAAAGACGGTTCGTAATAACGCCCACCATTACCGAAAATTGCATACGCTGCGGCAGACTGCAAGGTTGTAACACCGCCACTTGTACCGCCAAGACCCATAGAAGAAAGGTTTATATCCTGTTCTGTCAGGTATTTAAGACCAAGTTTTTGTGTCAAGAAATCATAACAAGACTTTGCGGTCATCTTGTTAGCAAGCGCTACAGGAATGGTGTTAATAGAACGCTCAAGCGCTTTTTGGGCAGTCATATTACCCGAATAGCCTCCACCCGCATTTTTAGGCGACCATTTACCATAGCTTGCCTTAGTATCATTCAAAATGGTTGAATAGGTAATAAAATTTTTATCAATTGCCTGTGCATATACCGAAATAGGCTTCATAGTAGAACCGGGCTGACGCTTAGCATCGGTAGCACAGTTAAATGCACGGTTTTTAGTTTTTTCGCCAATACCGCCCACAATAGCTTTTACGTTGCCTTCGTAATCCATAACGGTCATAGCACCCCAAAGCGGGTCGCCTTTACTGCTTTTTTGAGCTCTCTTAGCAACGTCAAGGTATGCTTTTTCCACAGTTTCCTGAATCTTAGGGTCAACTGTTGCGTAAATTTTATAGCCTGCTGTGTAGAAAAGGTCTTCTGCCTTTTCCTTAGTATAACCGTATTTATCTATTAAGTCATTCACAACCTGCTCAGTTAAAGCATCCACAAAATAAGAATTTATACTGTTGTTAGAACTTGCATTCTCATTTACGTCAATTTTTAATTCAGTTTTTACAGCCGCATCATACTCTTCTTTAGTAATGTAGCCTTGGTCATACATTTCATAAAGTACGGTGTTACGACGGGTTTTGTTATTTTCGGGATTTGTGTCGGGCGCATAGTACGAAGGAGCCTTTGTAATTGAAGCAAGGCAAGCACATTCTACAATAGAAAGCTCGTCAACACTCTTGTCAAAATAATAGTTAGCGGCAGTTTCTACACCGTAAGTACCGTGTCCCATTGGTATAGTATTAAGGTAACACTCTAAAATAACATCCTTGGAATACTTAGTTTCCAAATATCTTGCACGCATAATTTCTCTAACTTTACGGCCGGCATCTTGTTCACGGTCATCGGTAAGATTTTTAACCAACTGTTGTGTTATTGTAGAACCACCAAATTTATCTTTGAAATGGAAAAACTCATTAAGTAACGCACCAAAAGTACGTTTCCAATCAACGCCATAATGTGTTTCAAAGCCCTTATCTTCAATCGCAACAAAGGCATTTGCAAGGTTTGCAGGGATACCTTTATAATCCTTGTCCCCACGGTCAATCGCGTTAATATCATAATCCACCCAAATACGATTATACATCCCGTGCAAACGCTGATTTTCTACCCATTTTTCCTTTTTATCCTGAACGTAAACGGTTGTTGTAAAGTTAACCTTTAGGTCGTTAAGGTTATTGTCAACCGTACCGTCAACCATTGTAAAGGCATATACTAAGAAACTGCCTGCAACAATAGCAACAGTAATAACACCTATTAAAAAACAGGTTAGAATTACTTTTAATACCCTTTGCTTAGTGTTCTTTACCTTTTTAGGTGGAGTTTTACTGCTAATACTTTCAATATTTTGAGCCTGAGTTGAAAAACTATTAAGGTCAAAACTTTGGCTTTCACTTTTTATTTCTTTGTTAGAATTATCGTAACTAAAAATATCTCTGTCGTCCATACGAATCTCCTATCCATAATAACTATATACTTGCAAAAACAAATTTAATTATTTCCGCTAATTACAATCATAATTTTTCATAATATAGTATACCATAAAAAAATCACAAAATCAACTTTTGCATTTCAAAAAATTATGTGGTATTATATTAAAAGAGGTGTAAAAATAATGGTAACATTCGAACAAATCAAAAACAATGAAAATATAAATACATATATAGAGTCTGCCGACATTACCCTTAAAAGCTTAGGCTTTACAGAACACAGCTTTCAGCACGTTGGTAAGGTTGCAAATACGGTAAAGTACATTCTTGAAACTTTAAATCAAGATGAACACGATATTGAAATCGCACAAATAGCCGCATATCTTCACGATATTGGCAATATAGTAAACCGCATTGAACATTCGCAAAGCGGTGCAGTTATGGCTTTTAGAATACTTGACAATCTTAATATGGATGCCACAGATATTGCTAAAATTATTTCGGCTATAGGTAACCACGATGAAGGCACAGGTGTTCCTATTGACAATATCTCGGCGGCACTTATTTTAGCCGATAAATCCGATGTTCGACGAAGCAGAGTTAGAAACAATGATATTTCCACCTTTGATATTCACGATAGAGTAAACTACTCGGTTGTAGAATCGAAGCTTGAAATCAACTCTCAAAAAACCGAAATCACCCTTTTTCTAAAAATCGACACACAATTTGCCAATATTATGGAATTTTTCGAAATTTTCATAACACGTATGCTTCTATGCCAAAAGG
>JBGVDY010000174.1:0-5673 GCA_045119585.1 Acutalibacteraceae bacterium
TTAAGTTCGAGATTACGGATATTAGAAACTATTTTTTTAGAACCCAGCGGGTCAAAATCTTTAAAAATACTTTCTCCGCCCGAAGATAATGTGGTTAAAAATATAGTAAAAATTAAAATTATGGAAACTAAATTTAAGGAATAATTTTTAAGTTCTTGTTTCTTAAGGGATTTTACATATTTAAGTGCTTTTTTCAGCCATTCAAACGCTATTAACACATACTTTTTTGCTACTTTATATGCAAACTTTAAATAGTAAGCAGCATTCTTTAAAAGTCGCTTTATATCCACAAAAATCTCCCTTTCCTTGAAATTTTTACATTAGCCATATTATTATACCACCTTTTAACATATTTGGCAATTGTTTTTTAAAATGTAAAATTTTTATTAAAATTAGCATAAAATCTTGAAAGTCGTAATAAATGAGTTATAATCTATAATATAAAGTAAACTGAAAGGACGCAAAGTATGCTTGCTTTAAAAGGCATTAAAAAAGATTATATTACAGGCAACAATAAGGTTGAAGCACTAAAGGGTATTGATTTGGGCTTTCGTAAATCAGAATTTGTTTCGGTTTTAGGTCAATCAGGCTGTGGTAAAACAACATTGCTTAATATCATAGGCGGTCTTGATAAATATACCTCGGGTGACCTTTATATAAACGGTGTTTCCACAAAGAATTTTAAGGACAGGGATTGGGATAACTACCGCAATCATTCTGTAGGCTTTGTTTTCCAAAGCTATAATTTAATACCTCACCAAACCGTTTTACAAAACGTAGAGCTTGCGCTATCACTTTCGGGTGTTTCACGCCGTGAACGTAGAAAACGCGCAAAGGAAGCACTCGAAAAAGTAGGCCTTGGTGACCAACTTAAAAAGAAACCGAGTGAGATGTCGGGTGGACAGATGCAACGCGTTGCAATTGCCCGTGCAATAGTAAATAATCCCGATATCGTTTTAGCCGATGAACCTACAGGAGCGCTTGACACAGAAACCAGCGTTCAGGTTATGGAAATTTTGAAGGAAATTTCTAAAGAACGCCTTGTAATAATGGTTACTCATAACCCCGAGCTTGCCGAAAAATACTCAACCCGTATTATTCGTATGCTTGACGGTGTTGTAACAAGCGACACCGCCCCCTTAACTGAAAAAGAGTTAGAACTTTTAACCCCTGCTGAAAGCAAAGGTAAAAAGAAAAAATGCAAAAAGCAAAAAATGCCTTCAATGTCACTAGGCACCTCTTTTTCACTGTCGCTTAAAAACCTCTTCACCAAAAAAGGAAGAACAGCGCTTACATCATTTGCGGGCAGTATAGGTATTATTGGTATTGCACTTATTTTTGCAGTATCACAAGGTATGACAACCTATATTGACATATTGCAAGAAGACACCCTTTCTTCCTACCCTATCACTCTTGAAAATCAGTCAATGGATATTTCTTCCTTGCTTGAAACCTTTATAGGTACCGCAAAATCGGCTGAAGGCCATCAAAAAGATGCAGTTTATCAAAAATCAATGGTTTACGATATGGTAAACGCCCTTAATACCGCTTCCGCTAAAGAAAATGACCTAAAATCCTTTAAGACTTATCTTGAAAATCAGTTGGAAGAAGATAGTACAAATGAGGAACTTAAAAATGCTGTAAACGGTGTTTCTTATACCTATGATTTTGATCTGCTTGTATATACCAAAAATATTGATGGCAAAATTATTCGTTCTGATTCAGAGCAACTTATGCAGGAAGTTTTGCTTGAACATTTTGGTATGGATATGTCTACTATGGTAGATATGGGTCAAAGCAGCGGTATGACCAGTATGATGCCTATGGGTAAAGGTATGGTGCTTTGGCAAGAAATGCTTTCGGGTGATAATGGCGAGCTTATAAACCCGCTTATTAAAAAGCAGTATGATATGGTTTACGGCTCATGGCCTAACGATTATAACGAAATCGTTCTAATTCTTGATGAAAATAACGAGCTTGACGATATGGCGCTTTACTCTTTAGGTCTTAAATCTAAAGAAGAAATTGATGCTATGACCAAAGCGGCAATAAATGGCGATAAAATTGATTACAAAAACAAAAAATGGTCTTATGAAGAAATTTGCAAACGCGATTTTAGGGTTATTCTTAATTCCGACTGCTACACATTAGACAAAGAAACCGGTCTTTATACCGACCTTCGCGAAAGTGACGCAGGACTTAAATACCTTTACGATAATGGTACCGATATTAAAGTTACAGGTATTATCCGCCCTAACGAAGATGCAGTTTCAACAATGCTTACAGGCTCTATAGCATATACAAAAGAGCTTACCGAATTTGTTGTAAACAAGGCCCATAAATCTGACGCTATAAAAGCGCAAAAGAAAAATAAGCAAATTGATATTTTCACAAAACTTCCATTTGGCGAAAACAGTCAAAATCTTAGTGATAAGGAAAAGCAAAAGGAATTTAAAAAATACCTTAATACCCTTGACGATAACGAAAAAGCAATGACCTATGTCAAGATAATGTGCGTACCCGAAACTAAAGACGTTGACAAATTTGTTAAAGATAGTATGAAAGATAAAAAGCGTAAGGATATTGAAGAAACTATTGCGCCCATACTTTCAAAACAAACAGGTATGTCAGATAAAGAAATGACCGACTACCTGTCTTCTATGAAAGAAGATGATTTGAAAGAAATCTTCTCATCTATACTTGAAGAACAGTACAAAATGCAGTATGCACAATCAGTTACCATGCAGTTAGCTACCATGCCAAAAGAACAGCTTATTATGGCACTTGATAACGCAAAATCAAGCTTCACTACCGAGCAATGCGCCCTTTATTATGACGAAGTTTTAGAGTTTTCTGACTCTACTTACGATAAAAATATGCGCGAACTAGGTTACGTAAAACTTAATACCCCTTCTACAATAAACATCTACGCTACAACCTTTGAAGACAAGGATGTTATAGAAGCCACAATAGCAGATTATAATGCGGGTGTTGAAGAACTTTCGAAAATAAAATACATCGATTATGTAGGTATAATGATGTCTTCAATCACCACCATCATAAACGCTATCACCTATGTTCTTATCGCTTTTGTTGCGGTTTCACTTGTGGTATCTTCCATTATGATAGGTGTTATTACGCTAATATCCGTTCAAGAACGTACCAAAGAAATTGGTATACTTCGCGCTATAGGTGCTTCAAAGCGCAACGTTTCTACAATGTTTAATGCCGAAACTGTGATAATAGGGTTTACATCGGGTGCATTGGGCGTGCTTATAACCTATTTGCTATGTATTCCTATAAATCTTATTCTTCACGAGCTTACAGGTATAAATAACCTTAACGCTATACTACCGTTACCTGTAGCAATAATTTTGGTTTTAATAAGCGTAATGCTTACCATGCTTTCGGGACTTATACCGTCAAAAAGTGCCGCTAAAAAGGACCCGGTAATAGCACTCAGAACTGAATAAAAGTAAAAGAAGACAAGAAAAAATCTTGTCTTCTTTTTTGCTTTAAAATTACATTATTTTTTCTCTATCCAAATAAGCTTGTCACTTCTCGGATTTTCAAAACAAAGAGTCAACACTTTATCGTTTAAATCGTAGGTTTCCTTAGTGTCTTCATCAGTTAATACATATTCTGAATCTTCTAAGAAAGAAAGTTTTATATCAAGGCTTTTCTTTTCACATTTGTCCTGTCTGAAAGCCAAAATTATTCCCTTTTCTTCCTTGGGGTCAAAATAGGCGAAAGCAGTAAATTCTTTTTCATTAAATCTGTGATGCCAATCAGTCAACACGTAAAAATCTTTCAATAAATATTTGTTGATTTTACGCCATTCATCGGTACCCTTTAACAATTCGGAAAAATCGCCTGTGGAGTGATAAGCAAATTTGGATGCAAGGTTAAGTATAGGCAGATAAGACGCACGGAAAATGTAAGTGTCAAGCGGTTTAGATGGCGTATGTTCACCCTCTGATTCACGGGTTGAAGAGCCGTGAAAAGGAATCCACTTGTTAAAGGTAGAGCTTATAGACAAGCGAACACCTATAGTTGTTCGGTCAAAGTCGCTTCGCATAACAGGAACACTTCGGCGCATTGACTCAATATCAAGACGGCATCCGCCCGATGAACAGTTATCTACAAATGCCGCACCGCCATAGGACGACGTACATTCAATAATATCATCCCACATCTTATAGTGCCCATCAACCGCCCTACTTTCGGTAATACCAAATCGATTTTCACCTTCAAAATTAAGGTCGTTATGATGCCAAAGTGAAGCAGGCTCGGTACCGTTACGGTCCTCGCGATACATATCAATATTATTCTGCTTTAAAAGCTTGCAAATGCGCTCGGTTGTGTATTTTCGGCACTCTTCATTACCTAAGTTATTTAATGTGCCTTTAACTTCTTTGTCGGTTACTGTGTCGTGATAAACGTCAGCTCCGTAATAAAAATGGTTTCCCAAATGGACAAGGCCGGGCATATCAGCAGGATCTATAGCCCACTCCTTTTTATAACCAAAGTTTTTAACCATATTCTCCACATCATTTGTGCGTTCAGGCTCAAACCACAAAAACGTCTTAATGCCGTGCTTATGACCGTAATCTACCGATTCTTTAAAGGTATTATTTGGCCATTTTGCAGGGTCTAACTCCCAAGTTCCAACCGAGTTCCACCACTCGTAGCCATCAACAAAGGGTTGTGCGCTTTCGCCATCGGGTCTTACATACCAGCCTGCATCTACCCAACGGTAATCAATATCGATTTTTTCTTTGATTATAGTGTCATAAGTAGGTTTCCACGTAGTATAATCTTCCGAAATAGAACCGTCGCTATTAACCTTGTTTGTATCAGTAGAAAAACAAGTTGTTGTAAAAGGTTTTATATCTTCACCACTTGCATTTGCTTTTGGCGTATTATATTTTAAAAACCAGTCACGCCAATAATTAGTAGCATAACTCTCTTCACGTACAGTATAATCTGCCATTACAAAAAGCGCTGTGCGAATTTTCTCACCCGGTTTTAAATACGTTTTAAAGTCATTTACCGAATTACCCTTAAAAACCACACCTTTTTCGGTTTTTTTGAAGTTAGCGCACCAAGTGCCACCCCAACCAATGGCGACCATTGTACCGCAATTTCCATACTCAATATTAAAATATGGGAAATATTTTTCAGTAGCCTTGCCTGTTGTTTGTTTAAATTCAATTTCCTCTTCTAAAAAATTGTGGCAGTAAGGCATATAATAATTATGGTGGTCACTATAGATGCCTTTAAGTAATGGATTTTCTCCGCAAAATTCGTACATAAAATGTGGATTTTCAATAACGGCAGTATTTTTATTCGAATTATTCTCAAAATAGAAAGTAAAATCAGTAGCACCGTGGGTGAAATAATGCTTTAATTTTGTCTTTACGGTCAAATTGTCCAATAAAAAGGTTAACTCAGCAGTTTGGGTATCATTATCACCTGTAATAACTTTATTTGTTAACTCAAACTCTTCACCAAAGCCTTTATATTCTTTGTTATTATAAGAGAAAGCAAACGGCATAAGCGACGGATTTTCAAGCAAATTTTCAAAACGCTTGTCAGAAGTCGTATTTTTATAATTTTTAATCATTCTTCTCCACCCCCGATAAGATTTTTAAACCTTACAATGTGAATTAT
>JBGVDY010000175.1:0-8377 GCA_045119585.1 Acutalibacteraceae bacterium
CTACTGCCGAATTAATTTTTTCAATCACACCCGAAATTTTGGTTTCGGGCACATCTTCAACATCGGCTACGTTTTCGGTTTTAAGCTTACCTATATAATCAACCCTTGCGCTTTCTACAGTGTTACCTGTACCTACTATCTGATACTGATTTACGTCAACGAAAGCATACATCTTAACAAGACCCGCGCTGTCTTTAAGTGACATAAAATAGGTAGGTCTGTCAGATACGTTAAGAAGTAGCGGGAAGGTTGAATTGTACTTTAAGTGCTGTACTTGACCTTCGGCAGAGCTCATAGCAGAATATTCTTCAGCGCCCGGTATTGTATAAAATTTGGTAGCCTTAGTACGAAGATTTACAAGCACAAAACCAACGTTAGATTCATCACTTGTAACCGATGTCATACCTGTATAAAGATATACGTCATCATCAATTGCAAGATAGTTATATCCGTCTGTAGGTTGTAAAACACCGCGTTGACCGAAAATAGAATTAAAGAAGCCCGAGCGGTATTTACCGTTATAAACTAACTGGTCAATAACCATTTGAGAATCAAAAATTTGGTCTACCCAAGTAGGTATTTCGTCTAAAGCATAGTACTTACTTTCGCCCGTTGTTGCGTTCATTAAAACGGCGCCTTTAATATCACTACCGCTCCAAAAACCAATTTTAAAATCTACTACGGAAGCCACCCAATAAGGTGTACCGTTATCGTCAATCTCAAAAGAAATATTATCAAAAATCTTGGTAGGAAACTTAAAGCGGAGCGCACGGTTAAGGTCGCGCATAAAGTATTCACTATCGGAATATTTTATACCATCTTTAAGCCTTACAAGCTGAGTTTCCTGTGATGTCATATCAACAGTGATATATGCAGGTATACCATCCTTTTGGTTATTTAGCCACTTAATAGCATCACCATACATAAGCGGTGTAACCCTTACAGGCTTTCCCTTATAGTTGATTTGAGTATAAATATCTTGAATTTCAAACTGTGACACAAGGTCGGCCATTTCGCCAAGCTTTCTTTGACCAAGTCTCTCAGCAGTATCCTTATCCACTATAGGAATTTGTTCTTGGTTTATTTCAGCAACGTCCTTGGTAAAATCACCGTCTTGTAAGGCGATAAGCTGATTATAGCTTTTAGCGTTAAAAAACTCGCTGCCTATTACCGACATAACACCGCCTAAAACTATAATAGCCAAAACTACAGCCAATCCAAATTTTATAGGCTTACCGAGTGTCTTTAAGTTTACGTGCGGTAACCCTTTTGAGTTGGTTACAGTATTGTGATTTTTTATAAAATACAAAATTTGTGAGAAGCAGTTTATTACAACACTTATAATAACCACAAACGAAACAAAGCTCCAAAATTCGCGGCTTTTTATATTTATTGGCGGCAACACAATCCAATAATATCCGCCAATAACAAGCAACGTTACAAGCCATTTTAAAACTACGGAAATACCTTTCTTCATATAATCACCTTTTAAAAATATCTTTATTTAAAAATACCATATTTTAGTAATTAAGTCAAATATAAATGATTGCAAAAATACATATTTTAGAGTATACTGTTTTTAGGAGTTGACAAATATGTTTAAAGAAATAACCGCAAAAGAAATAAACAAAAATTTAATAGATGCCATTGCTAATGAATGGATGCTTATAACCGCGGGCGACCAAAACGGTTATAATATGATGACTGCTTCTTGGGGCTTTATGGGTGAAATTTGGGGCAACGATACCGCGGTAGCCTTAATCCGCCCACAACGTTACACTATGGAGTTTGTAGAGAATAATGACTATTATACCCTTAGTTTTTACGGCGACCAAAAACAAATACATAAAATTTGCGGAAGTATGTCAGGTAGGGACGTAAATAAAACCGAGCTTACGGGTCTTACCCCTATTTTTTCGGATAATTCGGTTTATTTTAAAGAGGCAAATCTTGTAATAATTTGCAAAAAACAATACGTACAGGATATGAAGGAAGAATGTTTTTGCGATAAAGAACCGCTAAAGTGGTTCGAAAACAAAGATTTCCACAAAATGATTTTTGGTAAGATAGTAAAAGTTTTAGTAAAGGAATAATATTATGAAATTTTTAATTGCTTCGGATATTCACGGCAGTGCAAAATACTGCAAAATGCTAATAGATGCTTTTTATAAAGAAAAGGCAGATAAATTACTACTTTTAGGGGATATTCTTTATCACGGACCACGTAACGATTTGCCCGACGGCCACGCTCCAAAGGAAGTTATCGCACTTTTAAACCCTTTAAAAGAAAAACTTTTATGTGTTAGGGGTAATTGCGACTGCGAAGTCGACCAAATGGTGCTTGATTTCCCCGTATTAGCCGACTATGCAGTAATACCTGTAAAGGATAGACTAATTTACGCTACCCATGGTCATATATACGGTGCCGACTCACCTATGCCCATAAGCAAAGGCGATATACTCTTAAACGGGCATACACACGTTCCCAAATGCGAGGATAAAGGTGATTTTATATACCTTAACTGTGGTTCGGTATCAATACCTAAAGAAAATTCGTGTCACAGCTATATGACACTAAGTGACAATACTTTTAAGTGGGTTAACCTCCTGACAGGAGAAGCTTATAATAGCTTTAAACTTTAATACATCTTAAACCGCCCGATTGGGCGGTTTTATTTTTATAACGCTTTTTCTAATATTGCGCACATTACGGTTATATCGTCTTTTCTTTTTTCTGTTGTACGTCGGCGTGCGCAAAGACATAAGCGGTCGGATAAATCCTGCGCCGTACCGTCCTGCCAAGCTTCAATTTCGGTTCTTATCCAGTCTGTACCTTCGGTTGTAGCACCATCCGACATAAGCACTACTATATCTCCTATTTTACATTTAACCGCAGCTTTATCGAAACTTACATCTCTTAAAATACCTACAGGCAACGAAGTGCTTTCCGCCTTACCTGTTTTACCCGAACGGCGAACAATAGTAGGTGCCGCTCCCGCTTTATAGAGTTCTAATGTACCCGTGTGCAAATCAATACTCGCAATATCGATTGTAGCTAAAGATTCATCGGTAGATTTAAAAAGCATAGACGAGTTTAAAATTTTAAGCGAGCAATTATAACCAAACCCTGTTTTTAAAAGTCTTGCCATAAGCCCTGAAGCCATAGCGCCATCCACCGCCGCTCTGCCCCCTGTACCCATACCGTCGCTTAAAACCATTACAAAATGGCCTTTGTTATCGTTAAAAAACTTGTACGCGTCACCACACATTTTATTTTCACTCGCACACAACTGACTAACCCCAAAATCCACCCTTATTTCAGCACGCTCGCAAATTGTGATGTAAATTTCACCGCCCACTTCGCTAACAGTAGGTATATCGAAATTTCTTTCGCAAGCAAGCGATATAAGCTTCATAATTTTAGCCTTGTTTATAACAATATCGGGTGTTTTTCTAAGTTTTAGTTCTATTGTCATTCTGCCGTAACGGTCAATACTACTGCTACACTCACTAACAACTATATCAATATTTTTAAGCGCCGCTGCGGCATTCTCTGCGGAAGAAATATCAAACCTATCCTGTGTTTCAAAATCGTGTGCCATATCAGAAAGCATTAACGACATTCCGTCAAACTGGTCAGATACTACCGCTCTTACTTGGTCTATACGGTTTTCTGCGGCAATTTTTCCGGCGTAATCGGTGTACTTGCGATAGGTCGCATTAGCCACTCCCGAAAGCCTTAAGCATCTGCCTTTAAATTCTTCACCCACCTCATTTTCAGGGTTTAATTCTCCTTGCTTTATTGCTTTTGTAAGCTCTAAAATGCCGTTTATAGTATCGTCTCTTTTTTTCTCCCAACAGTGTATTCTAAGCTTGCAGCCCGCACATGCTTCATTTTCTATTGCTTCTATAACACCACTGAAGTCCGGTGAATTTATTTTGGAAAGCTCACTTGACACCTGCTCCACCGTTTCAGATACGTCTTTTAGCGCGTTGGATGCCATATAAAGCTTCATTGAAAGCGATTTTTTTATTCCGTCAGACCTTGAAACCCTAGGGTATGCCGAAAAAATTTTAGAAAGATAAATACTTGCGGTACGTGGAAGTGCCAAAAACAGTATTGCTCCCAAAACCGTTTCAGTAATTATTACACCCACTAAAATATACTCGCCCGAGCATACCGCCCCTATAAAGCTTAATATAACAAAAATAAACACTTGTGCATACTTTCCAAGAGAAGCGAATACACCGCAAAAAAGTCCTGCCACGGCAAAACTTACCGCAACGGTACCGTTTCCGTTACTAAGCAACATAGTAAATGCAACCGTAATGCCGCTAATTGCACCCGATATTATACCCCCGTATTTAGAAGCGGTTAAAATAAGCATAACACTTAAAATTTTACCGAGCGATATACCGAGCGGATTTATACTGTTAAGTCCTAAAAGTAAAACGTTTATTACTATTAAAACACTTGACAGCTCGTCCGGTGTAAGACCAACGTTATTTTTTGACAAAATTTTAAAGCTTCGGCTTATAAAATAAGTACCTATGGCAGATATTAACGCCTCGCTTGTAAGCGAAACCGCACTTGTCCCCGTTGCTTTAAGAGTTGCGGCAGTTGTTAAAACACTTGTAATAAGGGTAATAAAGGTTAAAAATATTTCACTTGTTATAATTCTTTTATAGTTATTAAGCAACAGTTTTACCGAAAGTATTGCAAAAAGAGCCGCTAAATACTTAAAAGCACCGTTTCCTACAGCGGGTATAAAATAACCTATGAATATACCTATTGCACAAGCAGGGGTATATGTAGTCGAACAACCTGCTATAAAAGAAATTCCAAACGGTAAAAGATTTTCTAACACAACCGCCTTTGTACTAACAAACCCACACAGACCTATTAAAATATGACCTATCGCAGCAATTAAAATCTCCTTACTTGTAATTTTTGAAGTATTGTCCGAAATCTTTACAAATTCCCTCATAAATTCACCTTCGTAATTTTTTTCTCTTAAAGTATACTCCTAAAGCAGTTAAGATTTTGTCAAACATCGGTGTAAAACTATGCCGCTTTTTGCAGTAAAAAATAAAGTTGTAATAAAATTTATGTGAAAAGCCAAAATATTTGCAAAGGTGGTATTTTTATGAAAAAAATTATACAATTCGGTCTTTGCTTAATCCTTTGCCTTTCACTATCGGTAACAGGGGTATTTGCGCTTTCAAAAATTGGTTCACGCGGAGAAGAAGTACGCAAAATACAAACTGCATTAAAAGAAAAAGGATACTTTAACAGTAAGGTAGACGGCATTTTCGGTACCATTACAAAAAAGGCGGTAGAAAAATTTCAAAAAGCAAACGGTCTCACAGTTGACGGAATCGTAGGTAAAAGCACCTTAAAAGCGCTGGGAATTAAGGACGCTAACAATAATTCCTACGGCGGTTATTCTTCGCAAGACTTTGATTTATTAGTTCGCATAATTTCAGCAGAAGCACGCGGAGAGCCATATTCCGGGCAAGTAGCGGTAGGAGCGGTTGTACTTAACCGAATAGAGCATCCCTCTTTTCCCGATACGTTATCGGGTGTTGTTTACCAAAAAGGTGCTTTTTCTTGTCTTGACGACGGTCAATTTTATGAACCCGTCGCCGATAGCTGCTACTCTGCCGCACGTGATGCCATTAACGGACTTGACCCCTCAGGCGGAGCCATTTACTACTATAATCCCATTACGGCTACTAATAAATGGATACAAAGCCGTAAAATAATAACAACTATTGGAAAACACAGATTTTGCGAATAAAAACACAACTTTTGATTACTTTATTTAAGGCTGACGGATAAAAAATCCCGTCAGCCTTAATAACTTTTCAAAATAAAATAGTTATTCTTGACTTTAGCTTGAAATAATTATATAATGTAATTTATTGTAGGTTAGGTATGTCCTAATTTATAATACTCATACGAAAATAAATTAAAGGTGGTTTTTAGAGTGGCTAAAACTATTAAAGTTACCGAGGCAGGACTTGCAAAACTTAAGGAAGAACTCGAAAATCTTAAGACTGTAGGCAGGGCAGATATTGCCGAAAAAATAAAGGTTGCACGCGGTTATGGTGACCTTTCTGAAAACAGCGAATACGATGAAGCAAAAAACGAGCAAGCTAAAATTGAAGCTAGAATTGTTGAAATTGAAGCAATGCTTAAGAATGTTGAAATAATAGAGGATGTAAAAGGCGATTCACAAACCGTTGTTATAGGCGTTAAGGTTAAAGCGCTTGATATGGAATTTGATGAAGAATGCGAATACCTTGTGGTAGGCTCTACCGAAGCTGACCCCATGAATGGTAAAATTTCCGATGAGTCCCCCTTAGGCAAGGCGCTTTTGGGCAAAAAAATCGGTGAAGAAGTTATTGTAGACGCTCCCGCAGGTGAGCTTAAGTTTAAAATTTTAGAAATCGGTTAATGGTTTAACTAAAAGGAAGTATTAGTATGGAACAAAATAATCAAAAGAATAATAAAGCTCCTGAACAGGATTTTAACGAGATTGTAAAAATCCGTCGTGAAAAGCTTGCTACTTTAAAAGAATCAGGCAACGACCCATTCGTTATTACAAAATTTGATTTTGATAATGATTCTGCAAACATAAAGGCTAATTTCGAAGAATTCGAAAACAAAACCGTAAAAATTGCAGGTCGTATTGTTGCCCGTCGTATTATGGGTAAAGCAAGCTTTGTAGGTCTTAAAGACACAAGCGGTAAAATTCAGCTTTACGTTCGCCGCGATGACGTTGGTGAAGACGTATACGCAGGCTTTAAAAAGTGGGATATTGGCGATATTGTTGGTGTTGAAGGCGTTGTTTTCAAAACCCAAACGGGTGAAATTTCGGTGCACGCAAATTCTATTAAGCTTCTTTCAAAGTCGCTTTTACCATTGCCGGAAAAATTCCACGGTCTTACCAATAACGATTTGCGTTTCCGTCAAAGATACGTTGACCTTATTATGAACGAGGACGTTAAGCGCAACTTTATTATCCGTTCAAAGTTCATAAAATTTATGCGTAAGTATCTTGATGATATGAACTATATTGAGGTTGAAACCCCCGTACTTAATACAATTGTTGGTGGCGCAGCTGCAAGACCGTTTATAACACACCACAATACTCTTAATATACCTATGTATATGCGTATCGCGACCGAGCTTCCACTAAAGCGCCTTATTGTAGGCGGTATGGACCGCGTTTATGAAATTGGTCGTATTTTCCGTAACGAAGGTATGGACCCCAAGCACAATCCAGAATTTACAACGGTTGAATTATATCAAGCTTATGCCGATTTCCACGATATGATGGATATTGCTGAAGGTATTATCTCGGGTGCCGCTAAGGAAATTCACGGTACTTATGAAGTTGAATGGATGGGCGAAAAGATTGACTTAACACCCGGTTGGCGCAGACTTACTATGGTTGACGCCGTTAAGGAATATGCCGGTATTGATTTTGGCGCTATTTCTGATGACGAAGAAGCTGTAAAGGCTGCCGAAGCAATTGGTGTAGAACTTGCTGAAACCGCAGATAGAACCTGGGGTAACGCGCTTTATGCTTGCTTCGACCAACGCGTAGAAGAAAAACTCATTCAGCCTACATTTATTACAATGTATCCTGTTGAAGTATCTCCATTAACAAAGGCTTCTCCTGAAGACCCACGCCTTACCGAACGTTTTGAGCTCTTTATTTGCCATAGCGAGCTTGCTAACGCTTATTCCGAGCTTAACGACCCAATCGTTCAGCGTGAACGCTTTATGAAGCAGTTAGAACTTCGCGAACGCGGCGATGACGAAGCAGAAATGCTCGATGAAGATTTCTTAACCGCTATGGAATACGGTATGCCTCCCACAGGCGGTATGGGTATCGGCATTGATAGAGCAGTAATGCTCCTCACAAATTCCGACACTATCCGCGAGGTAATCCTATTCCCCACTATGAAACCGTTAGATTAAAAATCAAAGGACTATGACTGAAAAGTCATAGTCCTTTTTTATTGATATTTTTGAATATATTTCTTTGCAATATTTCTAATCCAAGTTCTTTTGTGTTTGATAAACGGCAATATGGCAGTTACATACTGTCCCGCTTGCATTTTATACAATGTGTCAATTATATGGCCATCAATGTCGTCGCTACGAAGCAGGGGTACTAATTTGTCGGAATAATTTTGATATGCCTTTTTCCCCAATAGCATAACAAAACTTTGTCTGCCTCTTTTCGCTCTTTCATCTAAACAAATATTTATAATTCGGTCAATTTGAGAATCGGTTAGAACTTTTTTGCTACTAAAAATAAGTTGCCTAATCTCTTCACCAATTTCCCATATTTCGTGTTCA
>JBGVDY010000176.1:0-3615 GCA_045119585.1 Acutalibacteraceae bacterium
CAAATGGGCGTTGTTTTATCAATCTCAAGAAGTGCTAATATGGAGAAAACGTAAAGGGTGATTTTATGAAAGTTTTATTTGCAGGTGGCGGAACAGCAGGACATATTAACCCTGCTTTAGCTATTGCAGATTATATAAAAGCTCAGCATCCCGATGCTGAAATCAGTTATATTGGTACCGCGGAAAAACTTGAGGCAAAATTAGTGCCGCAAAAAGGCTATGATTTTTATACAATAAAGGTTGCAGGCTTTAGAAGAAGCTTAAGTCCCAAAGCTATAATACACAATATATCCGCAGTTAAAATGGCGGCAACCTCTACTTTAAATGCTAAAAAAATTATTAAAAAATTAAATCCGGATATTGTTATAGGTACAGGCGGTTACGTAAGCGGACCTGTGCTTAAAGCAGCTCAAAGCTTAGGATATAAAACCGCTATACATGAGCAAAACGCTTTCCCGGGTGTTACTACAAAAATGTTAGCGCCAAAGGCTGATGCCGTTATGCTTGCTATGAAGGAAGCGGAAAAATATCTTAAAATAAATAAAAAGCCTTATATTACGGGAAATCCCATAAGACAAGAGCTTTTAAATATTGATCGTGAAACCGCCCGTAAAAAGCTTAATTTAGGTGATAAGCCGCTAATTCTTTCTTTCGGTGGCTCGTTGGGTGCTCGCCGTGTTAATGAAGCAGTAAGTGAGCTTATAAAATGGCATAATGGTTCGAATAAATACTACCATATTCACGGCACAGGCAAAATTGGTTATCAAGCAATGCTTGAAAGCCTTAATGATACAACGCTTTCAAGTGATATAACCGTTAGGGAATATATAGATGATATGGACGTATGTATGGCGGCAGCTGATTTGGTTATCTGCCGTGCAGGTGCTATAACTTTGGGTGAACTACAGGCTTGTGGTAAGCCTTCAATACTAATTCCTTCACCCTACGTTGCAGAAAATCATCAGTACCATAATGCATTAACGCTTAAAAATGATGGTGCCGCTGAGCTTATTGAAGAAAAAGACCTTTCAGGAGAAAGTCTTATTAATACAGTAGAAAAGCTTATTGGTGATAATGAAAAATTACAAGCAATGTCGCATAATGCTAGTAAAAACGCAATAATTGATTCAAATAAAAGAATTTATGATATTATAATGGATATTTTATCAAATTCGTGACAAAAAAAGCATTTTCGCATAGTATGAACTGTAGTTACAAGTATATGCGAGGTGCTTTTTATGGCGGAAATAGTTATATCGGGCGGCAAAAAGCTTTCGGGCGAAATTGCGGTACAGGGTGCAAAAAACAGTGTATTACCTGTTTTGGCAGGTACGCTACTTTGTTGCGGTGAAAGCATATTACATAATTGTCCCAATATTTCGGACGTAGATACTTCTTTTCTTATATTAGAAGGCTTGGGTTGTGTATGTAAAAAACAAGAAAATACCGTTACTGTTGATGCAAGCGGTGTGAACGGATACACTATACCCGATAATCTTATGCGCCAAATGCGTTCTTCGGTAATGTTTTTGGGAGCCATTATAGCTAGAACAGGGAAGGCGGTTATAAGTAGTCCGGGTGGCTGTGAACTAGGGCCACGCCCTATTGATTTGCATCTTTCTGCTTTAGAAAAAATGGGTGTAACTATAACCGAAGAACACGGGCTTTTGTGCTGTGAAGCTAAAAATGGGCTAAATGGTGCAGATATTCATCTTAATTTTCCAAGCGTTGGAGCTACCGAAAACATAATTTTAGCAGCGGCAACAGCTAATGGTGAAACTTATATTCATAATGCTGCGCGTGAACCTGAAATTAGCGACCTTGCTGATTTTTTGAATCGAATGGGAGCTAAAATTTCGGGTTGTGGTTCGGATACTATATATATAAACGGTGTAGAAAAGCTTTATCCTACAACGCACACAATAATTCCTGACCGAATTGTAGCAGCAACATATATAGCTGCCGCGGCTGTTACGGGTAGTACAATTACTTTAAATAACGTTATGCCTTCGCATATGGTTTCCTGCCTTTCACTGTTTAGAGAATGTGGATGCGATATTAAGGCTTTTGGTCGAACACTTACGGTTACCGCACCTAAAAGGTTAAACCGTGTGCCAACGGTACGAAGCCTTGTTTATCCCGGCTTTCCAACAGATGCAGGCCCTTTAGTAGTGGCAATGCTGTCACTTTCAAGCGGAACCTGTGTTTTTGTAGAAAATATATTTGAAAATCGCTTTCGGTATGTTGGCGAACTTAATAGACTTGGAACAAAAATTAAAACCGAGGGTAAAATTGCAGTTATAGAGGGTGTAGAAACGCTTTCTGGTGCTAATTGCAAATGTACCGACCTTCGCGGCGGTGCGGCTTTGGTTACTGCAGCATTAGCGGCGAATGGCGAAACTCAAATAGATGATATAGGTCATATTCTTCGCGGATATGAAGATATAGTTTCAAATTTAAGTTCTCTTGGCGCAGATATTAAAATAGTATAAGGAATGATATTTTGAATAAGAATTATCAAAATGATGAATTTTTACGCAAAAGACAGGAACGACAGCGTAAAATACGAAAAAGGCGAGCCAAAATAATATTAATATTTTTCTTAATTATTTTATTGGCAGTAGGTGCAGTATTATCTGTAACAGTGCTTTTTCCGATTAAAAACATTTCCTCAAAAGGAAGTAAGGTTTATAGCGAAGCCGAGATTGTTGAAAACTGTGACATAAGCATAGGGGATAATTTGATTGCGCTATCCAAGGATAAATCTTTAAATAAGCTAAAGGCTAATTTACCTTTTGTTGAAAATATTGAATTTGACCGTTCTTTTCCTGATAGCTTAACCATTAAAATTACTGATGCTAAAGAGCATACTTGCTATCAGATTAATAAAAAGTATTATTCGGTAAGTAAAAACGGTTGGGTGCTTAAATCCTACTCAAAAAAGCCTAAGGATTTAATGCTTGTTAAAAGTGATAAGGTTAAATGTAAAGTTGGAACCGAGATTGAGTTTTTGGATGAAACTATCAAAGAAGCAAGTTTTACAGTTGCCGATAAATTAAATACTTATAAACTTTCTATAGAGTATGTTGATATAACAGATAAAATGTCTATTAAGGCAAAAGTAGAAGATAGGTTTATTGTAAACTTTGGTTCTTCTAAAGATTTAGAGGCAAAAGTCAAACACTTAAAGGCTATGATAAAAGAAATTGATGAAAATTCAAGTGGAAAGATAGATTTAAGTATGTGGAGTAGGCAAAATACACAAGGTGCATTTACCGAAACAAAAATAAAATAAAAAAAGTAACAAAATTGTAATAAAACTATTGAAATTTAAAATAAGGTATGTTATTATTTATATGTATTACTGAATAATCGCATAATATTGAATTTTTACATAAAGACGGAGGAAATTAAAATGCCATTTGATGTTGCAGAAGAATTAGCAAATGTAGTACAAATTAAGGTTGTAGGTGTCGGCGGTGGCGGCGGAAACGCTGTAAACCGTATGGTTGATGCAGGTGTAAAAGGTGTAGACTTCCTTGCAATCAATACCGATAAAGCAGCTTTATTTAAATCTAAAGCAGACGTAAAATTACAAATTGGTGACAAAACAAC